>CAYSHJ010000881.1:0-13642 GCA_964430385.1 uncultured Planctomycetaceae bacterium | reverse complement strand
AAACGGTGAAGGTGTGGAACGCTACGAGCGGTCAGGAGACGCTCACGTTGAAAGGGCACACCGGCGGGGTCACGAGCCTGGCGTTTAGCGCGGACGCGAACCGGCTGGCGTCGGCTAGCTTGGATAAGACGGTGAAGGTGTGGGACGCCACGAGCGGTCAGGATACGCTCACGTTGAAAGGGCACATCTACAGTGTGACGAGCGTGGCGTTTAGCCCGGACGGGAATCGGCTGGCGTCGGAAAGCACTGATCGGACTGTAAAGGTGTGGGACGCCACGAGCGGTCAGGACACGCTCACGTTGAAAGGGCACACTGACAGGGTCTCTAGCGTGGCGTTTAGCCCGGACGGGAAACGGCTGGCGTCGGCAAGCTGGGATCAGACGGTGAAGGTGTGGGATGCCATGAGCGGTGAGGAGACGCTCACGTTGAAAGGGCACACCTCCATTGTGACGAGCGTGGCGTTTAGCCCGGACGGGAAACGGCTCGCGTCAGCCAGCAGCGATCGGACGGTGAAGGTGTGGGACGCCACAAGCGGTCAGAATACGCTCACGTTGACAGGGCACACCAACCCCGTCTCGAGCGTGGCGTTTAGCCCGGACGGGAAACGGCTCGCGTCAGCCAGCAGCGATCGGACGGTGACGGTGTGGAACGCCACAAGCGGTCAGGAGACGCACACGTTGAAAGGGCACACCAATTTTGTCACGAGCGTGGCGTTTAGCCCGGACGGGAAACGGCTGGCGTCAGCCAGCGACGATCTGACGGTGAAGGTGTGGGACGCCACGAGCGGTCAGGAGGCGCTCACGTTGAAAGGACATACCAGCCGGGTCACGAGCGTGACGTTTAGCCCGGACGGGAAACGGCTCGCGTCGGTTGGCGGAGAATACGAGAAACTGGGGGAGGTGAACGTGTGGGACGCCACGAGCGGTCAGGAGACGCTCACGTTGAAAGGGCACACCAATTTTGTCACGAGCGTGGCGTTTAGCGCGGACGGGAAACGGCTGGCGTCGGCAAGCTGGGATCGGACGGTGAAGGTATGGGATGCCACGAGCGGTCAGGAGACGCTCACGTTGAAAGGGCACACCAGCTTGGTCCAGAGCGTGGCGTTTAGCCCGGACGGGAAACGGCTGGCGTCAGCCAGCAGCGATCAGACGGTGAAGGTGTGGGATGCCATGAGCGGTCAGGCGACGCTCACGTTGAAAGGACATACCAGCCAGGTCACGAGCGTGACGTTTAGCCCGGACGGGAAACGGCTGGCGTCGGCAAGCTGGGATCGGACGGTGAAGGTATGGGATCCCACGAGCGGTCAGGAGACGCTCACGTTGAAAGGGCACACCAGATATGTCGTGAGCGTTGCATTTAGCTCGGACGGGAAACGGCTGGCGTCGGCAAGCTCCGATGGGACGGTGAAGGTTTGGGACGCGCGGCCGTGGACGCCGGAGTTGCGAGCGGAGCGCGAGGCACTGAGTCTGATTCACTTTCTGCGCGACCAGGGCCAACCAAAACAGAATGGCTCAACGCTATCTCGGCGGACCAGACGATCAGCGAACCCGTCCGCCAGCGCGCCCTGCAATTCGCTCGCGAATGGAAATGAGATTGTTACGGCCACGCTCGACGCGACAAACTTGCCGCGATGCTCGCGCCGCTCGCGTGACGGCGCGTTGGATTGCTCGGTTGATACTGTCACCGCGAATGAACGAACACCGGACACGTCGCCGCAGTCCACTGGCGCGAATCGCCGTTCGTACCCACGCCCGTTGAGCGATTGATACCGGAGTATCATTCTCCGGCGAGGAATTGTACTTTAGGCGTGAAAAGTACAATTCATCCGTCGAACGGGAACTGGGAGTTTTCTGACGATGCAACCGAACGAGTTCTCGAAACGGCGGTCGGGCCGGCTGGTCAAACAGCCGCGAGGGTATTGGGCGTTCGTGCCGAATCCGCTCCCACCGGAGTTGGAATTGACGTGGGAACTGGCGGGGGAAGTGTCGCTCGCGGATCGAGGGTTGAGCGAGTTGGCGGGGATCGCTCGCACGTTGCCGAATCCGTATCTGCTCATTCCGTCGTTGATGAGCCGCGAAGCCGTGCTCTCCAGCCGCATTGAAGGAACGCAGGCGTCGCTCTCGGACTTGTACTTCTTCGAGGCGGCGCATGTCCCGCCGTCACCCACGTCCGACGTGTTGGAAGTGCAAAAATATGTCCACGCGCTGCAACACGGTTTGCAACGGCTCAAGACACTTCCGGTCAGCTTGCGGTTGCTGCGGGAGATGCACGCCAAGTTGATGCACGGCGTCAGCGGCGAACATCTCACGCCTGGAGAGTTTCGCCGCTCACAGAATTGGATCGGTCCGCCCGGTTGCACGCTCAACGAAGCCACATTTGTTCCACCATCACCGGAAGACTTGATGGAATCGCTGGGCACTTTGGAGAAGTTCTGGCACGCGCCGTCCCGGTTGCCGCTGGTCGTCCGGCTGGCGTTGATCCACTACCAGTTTGAAGCGATCCACCCGTTTCTCGACGGCAACGGCCGCATCGGCCGGCTGTTGCTCACGGTGCTGATGTGTTCGGAGAAGGCGTTGCCGCAACCAATGCTCTACCTGAGCGCGTATTTCGAACGGCATCGGGACGACTACTACCGCCACTTGCTCGGGGTGAGCCAGGACGGACGCTGGACGGAGTGGGTTTCGTTCTTTTTGCGCGGAGTTGCCGAAGAGTCTCACGACACCATCCAACGCTCCGAGAATTTGCTGTCGCTGTGGCAACGTTACCGCCAAAAGTTGCAGACCGTCCGCTCGTCCGGCTTGCTGTTGACGCTGGCCGATCACTTGTTCCATCACCCCTATCTGACCTTCACCCAAGCCGCGAAGACACTCGACGTGACCTTCCGAGCCGCTCAACTCAACGTCCGCAAACTGGTCGAGGCCGGCATCCTGGAAGAACTCCCTGGCCGCAACTACGGCCGCATGTTCGTCGCTCGCGAGATTTTGACGACGTTGGAAGCCGCGCCGTCCAGTCGTTCTCTGTCTTCGCCCTCGCAGTCAGCAAGTGCGAGAACTCGCCGAAAAGTCTCGCGCGGCGAATGAGCCTTTCTTGCTCCACGGCACGAGACACCCTTGCGTCAGTCACTCGCACCGGGTCGCGTCGATTTCACCAACGCCCGAACCGCCGCTTGCTTCCACTCCGGCCACTCACACCGCTTCCGCTTCTCGGCAAGCTGGTGGAAAGTCACCTTGGCACCGTCCGGCGAGCCGTTACCATGAAATACAACACCGAGGGCGTCGCCATGTCGATCACCGCTGAAGCCGTGTACCAAAACGGCAGCTTGATACTGCAACAGCCGCTGCCGTTGGCGGAACAGGAACACGTTCGGGTCATTGTCGAGCGAAAGCGCGAATGGCAAGACCATCTGCGTTCCGGCCTGAGCGCTCTTCGTCAACTCTGTGCCGAGCAACCTCTCCACAGCGGCGGTCAGCGCTTCACTCGCGAGGAATTGCATGAACGCCGTTGACACCAATATTGGGACAGTCTGCTCATCGCCGCGTCGATCGCAGCGGGCGTGCAAACGCTGTATTCGGAAGACCTGTCCCACGGAGTGACCTACGACTCCGTGACCGTCCTGAATCCCTTCGTCTGAAAGCCGCGGAGCCGTCACGATGACACGGACTGCTCAACGAATCCGACACCCCTTGAGCGACTCCGACCGAGAGAAGTACCGCCGTCTGCGCGCGGAGTTGGACCAACAGCGGGGCGACATCGTGGCTCACGGCCGACAGTTCAAGGCGGCTCGTGACACGACATCGGCCGAGCTACGGCACACCGTCCAACTCTTGAACGCCGAACGGCTCGCCCAAGGGTTGAGCTTCGCCGATGTCGAACAGCGAACGGGACTCGGCAAGAGCGCGTTGTCCCGTCTCGAAACCGACCCCGACGCCAACCCGACGCTCGCCACCCTCGCGCGCTACGCCGAAGCGTTGGGCAAACAACTCGCCGTGTCGCTTCACGAGCGAGCGACCGCCGCGGGGTGATGTACCAACTCAACGGACAGCGTCGTTGGCCTCCACCAACGCCCGAATCGCCGCCCGCTTCCACTCCGGCCACTCGCCCCACCGCCGAACAGCATCCGCCAGCCAAGCCGGCAACTCGGCCGAGTCGTCGCCGCGCTCCGATCCGGCGTCGATCATCCCCGCGTCACAAACTTCGCGAATCCGTGATGCCAGTTTTGAATCCGAGCGGTGGCTCTGGTTCTCAGGCACTCTCAACGGTTCGCAAAAGCCCTCATTATGGTTCTCATCCATGAGATTTCCATCAGCGAATCTCATGCTCGAAACCAACCGATCACCGGTTGATTATTTTCCAGCGGCTGCTTTACGCTCCCGTGCGTCAACGCGACTGAACTCAATGCTGTGCGGCGTCTTCCACGAGTCGAAGGATTTGCTGCCTGATGGCTGCCGGGAGTTGGTCCCATTCCTGTTTGATGATGTCGAGGCCGCCGTTCGACGGATCGGGTGGTGGCGTGGTATTCGGCGGCGATGACGGGGGCGGCGAACTCGGTGCCGGCGGAATCGGTAGCGGCGAACCGCGATGAGGCCGGGTGATCGGCCCTTCGGGGCCATGGACGGCGTTGGAATAAAGGAACTGCACGGGGACCGTGCCGCTGCCGTTGGCTAAACTGACTTCCTGGAAGACCTGGTCCAGATTCCCGTCGTTGCCGTCCTCATTGACGGGGAAATCGGCGATCTCCTCGCCCGAGTCGGATGCCCAACCGACGTAACGCTGCTGGCCGGTCGCGATGGCATCGTCGACATCGGGATCGGTCCGAGTTTCCTGCAGTTGGTGATAAAATGCCGCGACAATGTTTTTCCACGGCTCGCCAAAGACGGGGATGCCGTTGCTCTGTCCGTTCGCCAGACGCTCGGAATAGACGCCGACGGCGTAGTACAAGGTCTCGGAGCCAATATGAACCGATCCGTGATATCCGCCGAGGCCTGCTAGCGAACTCGATTCTTCCGCGTGCGGAATCACTCCGTTGGTCACCAGCGACGATTGCTGGCCCCCTTCACCGGGATCGGCAAGGATCATGCCGCTGGGCAGCATGAAATTAATGACGGTGGAACTGAGCGGAAGCTGGCTGAAGCTACCGCGCGAATGTAACAGGCTCACGACCTCGCGGATGTTCGCCTGAGTCACACGCTGCGGACGGTAGCCATCGAGGATGAAAGACCCTTTATAAGAAGCGGATACAGGTTGATCGTTGAAATACTGCATGATGACGTGATTCAGATACGGATCGGTCATCGCTCCGGCGAGCGACCAGTCGATATTCTTGCGGTCGCTGTCGCTCCACGCCTGTTTGCCGCCAACAAAGATGTTGACGTACGTCAGATCGCGGATCGTCTTGCCGCCGCGGTATTTCAGGTCTTCGCTCGGCGTGGCCGGCAGACCGTCGACCAGTTGTGCGCTTCTGGGAGCCTGTCCCATCTGACCGGCTCGACGGCGTTGCTTGCCATCTGCCAGCGATCCCGGTTGCAAAGCCGATTGAATCGGTCCCGATCCTCCCGACGAAACGGCGTAATGTCCGATCGGCCGGCCGTCGATTGACCGGCCGAGATCGGCGTATCGCGGTCCCGGTGCGGAGACGAATGATGCGGATGCCGACGGAGCGAACGGAGTGGGAGTTCGCCACGGCTGAAATCCCGGCAAGTACCAGGCGCTGGTTCTCATCGCCGGTTGCAGCGAAATTCCGCTTCCGTCCAACGGAGTACCGCTCGGTGGGGGTGATGCGATAGGGGGCGGCAAGACGGTCGGAGGCGGCAAGTAGATCGGTCCCGGAGAACCGGGTGGAACTGTCACATAATGCGGTTCGCCCATTGGAGGCGATGCGCGGTAGATCGACGAGCCACCGCCACATCCACACAACAGGCCGCAGACGAGTATTAGGCTTCCGCAGTAAGTTAGAACTCGGTTCATGGGCGAATCCATTCGAAAAAAGCATGACCGGCCGCCATCGACACCGGAACGCTACCGGCAGAAAACGACATGTGCGGAGATGGGAGCGGCAAGAACTGCCGCCTTCTAGCAGGTGTTCCAAATCGCGGAAAGAGGAATTTGCGTGCCGAAAAACGGCTCTTTGCCGTTCATGTTGAAGGCCTGCACGGCTCATCACGCGGAGCGGCTGTGAAGAAGATGGCGAGCGGGTCGGCGTCAGCCGCCCGGTGCTCGCGATGGCCGCTGAAAACCGGGGGGCTGACGCCGCCCCGCTTGCCTGAGGATCGCAGCGCGCTGGCAATCGACAGTCAAACGATGACCGATGACCGACGACACCGTCACCATCTGCGACCGCGATTCGCTGCCGTGCAGGAGCGGATTCCAATCCGGGGGATTGTGGAGGAGATTCGTCAGCGGTCCGATCAATCACCTGCGACTGGTTTTACCATTCGACACGTCAAGTTTGTTGACGCGGATGATCGGTCGCGATGGAGGTTTGGCTTCCGATCCTCGCTCAAGCCGCCCCACCAGCTCGACCGATTTTCCGACGAGTGACTCGGCCTTGTCTTTGATGGCCCGATCCGCCGACAGATCAAGCGGCCAATTGGTGCCACCGGCTTCAATCGCCATTCCCGCTGGCTCGCCAGCCGCGGCGTTTATTGGCCGAAGCGTACCCAAGACCGTCAGAGACGCCCCCTGTTTCTTATTCGCGTCATCCAGCAACTCGAGGCCCCTATTCGCATCAACCTCAATGATAAAACGTTCAGGAAATGCCTTGCTGGGCACCCGCCGCAGCGATCCGACGGCGGTGACCATTTCTTTGTGATTATCGTCCGCAAACTTGCGGCTCGTGTCATCGGGCAGCTTGAGTTCCCACCTCATACCGTCGTTGAACTCGATCGTGGTGCCGGTCGTCTCTCCACCGATGGTCTTCACCTTATGTCGGATTTTACCGTGGCATACCACGCGGATGGATGATTCCATCGGCTTGGGCGTGGGCGTTTGGGCGAAAACTACTGAAACACCAACAACAAGACAAAGTCCCCAGGCGGGCTGCAACATGTCAAACTCCATTTCGCGCAAGACGGCGACCACGACCGCCCTCACCGAAGTAAAGACGGATCGACTTTCATACGTTTTTCCACCAATTCTCGTCGACCCGGCGGGGGCCGAATGGGGAGTGGACTATCTTCTGAGGGATCACTCGTGAGGAAGGATAGATCGAGCACACCGCCAGGCACTCGTGCTGGCGGAGTATAGCCCCACAGACCCTTGAGGGCCGGCAGGGGACGAGCGTTCTTGTAAAGCAGGTCGCGTACCGTCGTCATCTGCGCACGATCCTGTGCCGGCGACGGAAATGATTTCGTCCAGACGAGCGCTGCGGCCCCCGCGACGTGCGGTGCGGCCATCGACGTTCCATCGTACTTCGCATATTGATTGTTTCGCGTGGTACTCACGATTCCGACACCTGGCGCGCCGATGTCAACGGACTTTTTGCCGTAATGGGTGAACGACCCTGCAGCATCGTTTATGTCGATCGCACCCACCGCGATGATATTCGAATTTGCATGTGCTGCCGGGTAGTAGGGAGCTGTATCATTGTTGTGGCCACCTTCCGAATTTCCAGCGGCAGCGACAAAGAGCACGCCTTTTCGTTCCGCACGAGTGATCGCCTCCGCCAGTTCTGGCGACGTATCGGGGCCAGCCCAACTATTGGAGAGGATATGGGCCCCATGCGCAACAGCCCAATCAATGCACTTGACGGCGTCAGAGGTCGCACCAGAGCCTTCGGGGCTGAGGAATCGAAGCGCCATAATGCGGGCCTTCCAATTGACTCCGACCACGCCGATCCCATTATTGCCCACCCCGGCAATCGTTCCCGCGCAGTGGGTGCCGTGGTTTTGCTCATCCATCGGATCATCATCGTCATCGTAGAAGTCGTGGCCGAATATCCCGCCCTCGGACCACATGTTGTCCTTCAGATCGGGATGCGTGTAATCGACGCCGGTATCAATAACCGCGACGACGATATTCGGTGCTTCGCGGAAGCTGGGCCACACCTGCGAGGCGTGGATATTCTTCATCCCCCACAATTGGCTTAAGAAGGGATCGTTGGGTGTGGTATTGGAGACGGTCGGAGGAACTACCGCGGTCTGCTCGACGGGCAAGGCCGTCATGACATAGTCTGGAGCCGCGTGTACCACGGCGTCATCTGACAGCAGCGCTTCGACCGTTTTCGAGGACACGGCCTCATCGGGCTCCACCACCAAGAACGAACCCCGTTCGTAATCCTCGATCGTTCTCAGACTCGCGGCTTGCAGTGTGGCGTCCGATGGTTTTCGGTCTCGACCCGAATAACTGATGAGCAGTCTCGTGCCTTTCCCCTCAACCTTCGGCGCGTTGGAATTGATAGCGATCGACATCGCCTGGACGTTCTTCGTTTGGCCCGACGGGACGTCGAAAACGGCCCGACCGCGCCGGCAAACCCCCAGGAAACGACAATCGGAATGCCTCAAAAGATCAAGTTCCGGGGCGAGGCGCTTCTCCTGGCTCGGTTTCGCCTTGACGGTGCATCTTTCGCCCGATCGCGCGTCGCGACAGAGTAAAAGCCCCACTAGCGCAGCACTGAAGCAAATTGAGGTCCGCGTGATCATGAATTCCTCATGAAAGAATTTCCCAATCCATGGGATTGACCCCAGAATCGACACTGACGAGATCACCGCAGAGCGTCACGCAACTCCGAGGCTCGTGGGCTGAGGATGCAGCGACAGGCTCGATGATCAGTCGATGTGCGGAGCCGGACTTGTCATTGTGTCATTCCGGGCTTTTAGTTGAGGCTGGTCTGTATGCCTAGATCAATCCGATCGTCGCAGGGTCGCACCAGTTGGCGCAATCGGTGCCGTGACGACGGTGGAATATGGCAAGCGAACAAGACACACTTAGCGATCCGCACTGCAATTCGAATGCAAGCTGCGTGGCCGGGGCTTCAAATCGTCATCGCCATGAAGCCACCATCGACGACGATGTTTTCGCCGGTCAAAAAGCTTCCAGCTTTGGGTGAGGCCATCAGCAAGATCGCTCCAGCGAGTTCATCGGGGTTGCCGAAGCGTTGCATCGGCGTGTGCCGCATGATGTTTTCGACGCGTTCGGGCGTGAGCACTTCGCGGTTTTGCTCGGCGGGGAAGAAGCCGGGCGAGATCGCGTTCACGCGGATGCCGTGCGGTGCCCACTCGCGAGCGAGGTTTTGCGTCAGGTTGAGCAACGCCGCTTTCGTCGCCGAGTACGTGAAGACTCGCGACAGCGGCACGACCGCGCTCAACGACGCAACGTTGATGATCGACCCGCCGCGTCCTTTGTCGAGCAAAAACTTGCCGAATACCTGACACGCCAGCCGCACCGTGTTGAGATTGACATTGAAGATGCGCTCCCACTCGTCGTCGCTGATCTCCAAGAACGGCGTCGGCGAATTCGTGCCAGCACCGTTGATGAGCACATCGCAGCAACGTCCGCACTTGTCGAGATGCCTGACGATCGCTTCCAGGTCCGCTCGACGGGTCGCATCCGCCCGAAAGAACTCCGCACTGCCGCCGGCGTTTGTGATGCTCGCCGCGCGCGCGCGCCCATCCTCGGCATCGCGACCGACGACCAGCACATGAGCACCCGCCCCGGCCAGAGCCACGCAGAAGGAACCACCCAACGTGCCGGTGCCGCCGATCACAACAGCGGTCAGGCCTTCGAGGCCAAAAAGGGATTGCAGATAATTGCGCGGCGATGACGCATTCATGCACGATACCTTACTTCAAACGATGTGGGCAGCAGGAGCGACATCATGTTGAAGAGCCTCGAAGTATCCTTGTGAGACCTTCAAAAGATGTCGCGAACCGGCAGGCTCAGCTCGGGAAACAGCACCGATTGGACGTCGTCTTTGCCACGGAACACTCCGTGAACGGTGTACTTGCCGCTGCGCAGCTTGAGCACGGTGACTTCGGTCTTCTCCAGATCGACGATCCAGTACTCCGAAATCTTAGCGGCGGCGTAGGCGGCGCGCTTCACGACCATGTCACGACGTCGATTCTCCGCACCCTCACTGACCACCTCGACGGCCAGATCGGCTCCTTCCCAAAACTTCGTCTCCTTCGGATTGGGCGATAGTTTTTGCTTGCGTTTGAAAATGACGTCCGGTTCGCGGTACTTGCGTTGATTGACTTTCACCGGCATCGGAGCGGCCAGCACTTTGCCAAGGTTCTGCGTCCGGACGAATTGCCGCAATGCGACGAAGATGTTCCCAACAATGTCTTGGTGGTATTCGGACGGCATCGGCAGCACCTCCACGTGGCCATTTGTGAATTCGACCAGCATGCCTCCGGGAAGATCCAAATATTCTTCCTCGGTCCAAGTGCCTTGGTCGGGATACAACAACGCCATGTCCCAAGTCGGCCGCCGCCCTCGATATTTTTTGGCGACAGCTTCCAGCGTTTGAGTCGTCATCGTTCGGCCCCTCCAATTCGTGCGTGAACGCTGCCAGTATGCGTTCTGTCGTGCCACGCGCCAACAGAGTTGCTCAGCCGATGAACTCCAACTCAACCGGCTTGGGGATGATCCGTGCTTCGTACGCTCGACGGAGCAGCACTGCGACGGCTTCGCGGCCTCTTGGGCCAAAGTCCAACGTCCAGTCGTTGACGTACATGCCGACGAACTTGTCAGCTTGGCTGCGGTCCAGATCTCGGCCGTATTGCAGTGCATGGTTGAGAGCCTCTTGACGGTGAGCCAGACCGTACTGGATGCTCTGCTTGAGCAATGCCGTGACCTCGTCCATGCTTTGCCGGCCGAGGTCTTTGCGGATCGCGTTGCCTCCCAGCGGCAAAGGCAGGCCGGTGTCGTCGTGCCACCAGCGGCCAAGGTCCACGACCAAGTGCAGGCCCTGGTTTTGGAAGGTCAATTGCCCTTCGTGAATGATCAACCCGGCGTCGGCTTGGCCGGACTCGACGATCTTGAGAATCTCGTCGAACGGATGCACCTCGAAGGCGAACGTGTCACCCAGACACAGCTTCAGAGCCAGAAACGCGGTGGTCAGCGTGCCGGGTACGGCGATCTTCTTGCCTCGCAAGCCGCCAATCCCCATCGGCTGTCGAGTTACCACCATTGGGCCGTAGCTGTCTCCCATTGACGCACCGCAGGCACACAGCGCGTACTTGTCGGTGACGTACGCATACCCGTGCAGGCTGACGGCCGTCAGTTCCAATTCGCCGAGCTGAGCACGATGATTCAGCGTCTCAATGTCCTGCAACGTGTGCGTGAAACGGTACTTGCCCGTGGAAATTTTGTCGTTCGCCAGAGCATGAAACATGAAGGCGTCATCGGGATCAGGGCTGTGCCCGACGTTGATTGTGATTGGCATGGTGAATTGTCAGTGGTCCGTTATCAGGCGTCTTGAGTCAAAAGCCGGGTGGCAGAATAGGCCCGGTCTGAACCGGTCGCAACCGCCGAGAGTTAACAGGAACCTGCGATGTCTAACCATGCTTACACGCGCCGTTGGCGTTGCAATGAAACCTTCCTACGATTCCGGCCCGCTTCTTGACTCACGAGTCCTCGAACAAGCGAAGTGGATTTGGACTGCGGGGACTTGTCACCGCTTTCCCATCGCTGCGGAGCCGCTTGCTTTCACTCGAAAAATGACCAGTTGTTCCACCATCGAAAAACGGCTTCGCCGCAAACCAAAGCGGTGACGAGTCGCCGACATCGAGGCCGAGATCGCCGCGAACGAAGACGAGTCGCAATCGCTCGAAGCCGACCTCTGCAATCCCGAAGTCCTCCGCGACGGCCGCAAAGTAGCCGAATTCGTGAAAGTTCGGAGCCTGAAGTCTCACGACTTCAGCTACCCAATCATCACTTCGGGTCTACTTAAAACAACTCCGCGATCGGTTCGCCCGCTTCGAGAATCGGAATCGGTCGACTTTGGCGGTCGCGAACAGTCGCTTGATGATCGACGCCGACGATGCGATAAATGCTCGCCAAGAGATCGCCGGGGCCGAGCGGTCGGTCCTTCGGTTCACCGCCGTTCGAGGTGGTCGAACCGATGATCTGGCCGCCACGAATTCCGCCGCCGGCCAACAAGGCCGCCATCGCTCCGGGCCAGTGACCTCGTCCCGCACCTTGATCGATGCGCGGCGCGCGGCCGAATTCTCCGAAGGCCGCGACCAAGGTGTGGTCCAGCATCCCGCGTTCAGACAAGTCTTCGATCAGCGTCGTCAATGCCTGGTCGTAAACCGGTAGCCGCTTGCGCAGGTTTTTTTCGATCGTGTAGTGGTCATCCCACCAATCGACATCTTTTTCGTAGAGGTTGATCACGACGAAGGTCACGCCCGCTTCGACCAGCCGCCGCGCGAGCAACGTCTGCTGACCGTAGCCGTGACGTCCGTAACGATCACGCGTTGACGCCGCTTCTTGCGACAGATCGAACGCCTGCCGCACGGTTGAGCCGCTGACGAGTTCCAAAGCTTGCCGCTGGACATCGTCGAGCGACTGAAACTGCGGCTCGGTATCCAAGCGGCGAGAGAGCGTGTCGAACTCGCGCCACAAGCCGCGACGGTCTTCCAGCCGAGACATCACGACGTCCGCCGGCAACTTGAAATCGGGAGGTCGATAGTTGCCGAGACTCGGATCGCCACCGGCATCGAGCGCCGCGTGCCGCGAATGCAGAAACGCCGGGCCTTCGTAAAAACCCATGTGGCGGCGGTAGTCCTCGGGGATCGCGACATACGCCGGCATGCCACGTTTGCGAGATCCAGCCAGCGCCGATATCACTGATCCTTGCGCCGGATTCCGCTGCCCCGCTTGCCGAGCGTTCAGCAACGGCCAGCCGGTTTGCAGCCAGTGCGTCCCGTCATCGTGAACCGCGAGGTGGTGCTTGATCGAACGAATGACCGCCAGCCGATCGGCGATGCGCGCGTGTCGCGGCATCAGTTCGCAAACGTCAAAGCCCGGCAGGTTCGTCGCGATCGGAGAGAACGGCCCGCGCACTTCAGGCACGGCGAGCGGCTTCATGTCGTACATGTCGATGTGCGACGCCCCGCCCGCCTGATAAAGCAGAATGACCGACGTTTCTTTGCGGTCGTCAGCGGCTTGAGCCTGCCGCGCTTGTAGAACGTGAGGCAGCGTCAGTCCGGCAGCACTGAGCGAACCGACTCGCAAGAATCCGCGACGGCTCACTCCGTCACACAGCCTGACGCTGCGACCGACAATGTCGAGCATGACGAACACTCCCGAAGGCTCGGCTGTCCCTACGTGGCCTATAGTCTTATCGGCCGACGTTGAATTGAGCAATCAGGAATCAGCCGGGCCAATTGGATGGGCATGCGTCTCAAGAGTCGGTGGAAAATTCAGGAGGTTCGAGATCCGCCATCAACCCAGAGGGTTTTAAGCCATTAGCCGGAGGTTGAGCGCAGCGACACCTCCGGTCAGCGTTTGTTCAAGCCATCGCACCCCAATGGGGTGCCAGCCAATTTGGCTGCGACCCCATTGGGCAACGCCGTTAAGGATTTCAAATCTGTGAAAATAGGGGTTTACGTGAATTTAGGAATATGAAAAAAGCCAGACTCCCGGTGCGAGCAAACTGAAAACGCTTCAGCTTGAAAGGAGTCTGGCTGACATGAAACAGAGC
>CAYSHJ010000880.1:0-6831 GCA_964430385.1 uncultured Planctomycetaceae bacterium | reverse complement strand
GCACTCCGAGAATGTCTTTCTCATGCTTCTTGATAAACTCCTTCATGGCGTCGTTGTCTCCGGCAAGTGGATGGTGTCGTAACTACACCCATCAACTTACCAACAACGACGCCTTTTTGGTTGCGGCTCGCCGCGCCAAGGACTTGCCGGCCGTGAGCGTCGTAATAGCGAATGATCGTCGGTCGAAATGTGCCGGCCATGATGATGTCACTTTCTTTTCGGGGACGTTTTCGTCTTCACGAGTTCCACGCCAAGCGCGTCGGCCAGCGTGTTGAGGCTTTCTTCGGAAAAAAACGCCGTGCGGTGCATGAACCGGGACAATAGAGATTGGCTGATGCCTGTCTGCTGTGACAGTCGATAGCGGCTGACGTCGGCGGTTTCGATGGCGCGTCGTAATTGATCCGACAGAGATGTCTTCTTCTGGTTCATCGTCACCATCCTATCGTCTACTTTACCATTAGGAAAGTGTTGTGGAAATGCCAAAGTTGGCCAAGATCGTGCCGCAACCCTGCCGCACGCGGGCCGTTGGCTCCGCCTTGGATGTCATTCTCTGATGCGGTGTAGAACTTCATCGAATCGACGACTTTGATTCCTGGTGACAGTTGGAATGGTTCACGCGGGAGCAAATCACGCCGGGATTGAAACCAGCCATTCAATTCGGCGTCATCGACGCGCCACGGAGCCGGCGGGCGATGCCACCGGGTGAGCCAATCTGGTTGAGGTTGTGGCGTGCCGATCTTGGCGATGGCGTCCCAAACCGATCCAGGCCAGGCGTCGGGCGAGTTGGCTTCCGCTCGCGGCGTCGTTTCCGGGTGAACGGCAGCCGATATCGGAGCGAGTGCCACATCCGGCGAATTGTCAGCAGCCGCGAGCCACGCAACCAACTCCGCCTTGTGTTCGCGGATCAGTGACCGGTCGGCGTCGGTCAGCGTGGAACGAGATGATGCCCGCAACTTCGAGCCGTTGACCTGCAACGTGACACCACGGGCGCGGAGTTGGTTGACCAGTTCGTCGGCGGATAGTGTGAGGGTAGCCGGCACGGTCAAAAATCCTCCACGTAGTCGGTCGCAGTGGTTTTTCCCACATTCCCCGAATCAACCCCGAATCCCCCGAATGGTTCAACACCTTTTATATTCACACCACTGACAGGTGCCCGGCTAGAAAAGTCTTGGAGGTCATTCGGGGACTTCGGGGATGGGGCGTTTTCATTCGGGGAGCATTCGGGGCCATTCGGGGATGCGGGAATTTCGCATGGTTTTTCAAACTGATACTCCGGCCGGTTTCGCCCCTCCTGATCCTGCCCATAGCGTCGTCGGATTAACATTCCGTCAATGGCGGCCTGGTCGTGGGCAAAGCAACTACTCAGCCGTTTGCCCATCGCACGGAGCACTTTTTTGCGGCTTTCGTCATCCTGCAAATCTGTGTCTTCCTGCGCCCCCGGAATTTCCAGTCCGCCAGCCTCGACGATGTCCAAAAGTTGGTATGTGAGGAGCCACTCCTCCATCTGGCCGCTTCGTTCGACGGCAAGCGCGACATCCCGCAGCCAGGTGAGCGCCGGTGTGGCCATTCGGCGTTGGGTTTCGCGGTGTCCATCCAGCAAGGGCGGACAGAGCAGCAGATTCTGAACGATCCAGTCGAGCACGGTCGCCCACCGGCGGAAGTCGTGCCGCGTTTCAGTCGTGCGCGGCTTCCCGGCAGCGTGCCACACCTTAAAGATGGCGAACAGGGCACCCAGATACTGGGGCTGATTCGCGCGAACGTGGTCCAGAATGTCCCCTTCGGCGTACTGGCGAAAATGGTAGCCGTCCGGTTGTTTGAGAATGCGTGTGATGCAAGATCGGTTGGCCAGGTCGGGTGTGATTTCTGCTTTGTTGGACGTCAACATCACGACGACTCGCCGTGCGTCGATCTCCACATCACCGGAGTACGGGACTCGCGCCTGAAACGTGTCTTCTGTCAGGAACGATTCGAGGCTGGGAAGGTCCACCTTGTCTCTCAGATTGTCGAGGCAAATGAACGCTGCCCCACTCACAAGCGCGCCGGAGAAACTTTCCTCGATTCCGCCGACACCAGTGCGACGTTGCGTGATCGTCCGCAGCTTCATCCCGAAGACCGCCGCCGTGACCTTGTTCTTGAATCCCTTCCCGGCCTGACTTTCATTCGCCTCGCTCAAATCAACCGGAGCGCGACCGCCAAGCAACCCGCCGAGCACCAATGCAGGCGTGATGATCGTCGCGAGATGGCGAGCACGATCGGCTGGCGTTGTATGGCGGAAGTCGTTCGTGATCTCGGCTAAGAGTTGGCGCGCTTCGTCGAGGCTGAGTTCCGGGGGCTGTTCACCAGCCGCCAGCACACCCGATTCCCGGTCGTAGCCGACAATCACAACAAGCTCGCCGTCTCGTTCAATGAGCACGGGGCAGGGTGACATGACATGGATCGGTGGCAACCGGTCCAAAAAATCGCGTGCGTTAAGAATGAGACGTGCGGTCGTTTCGGAGCAAGTTGTCGGCACTTCGACGAAGTCATTCTTCACCTTAACGACGACCACAAGTCGAGCGACCGACTCCAGTGAAGACGCAAGGCTAGCAGCTTTGATCAGACGGAGCGTCGGCAGACCATCCTTGTCGCGAACCAACTCGGAGACCGAATCGCCGCGCCGGAAGAACCGCCCCGTCGCCGCGAGCAGGTCGCCGAACCGTGCCGCCGCCTTGGTGATCGTCGTGCTACCACCCGGCAACACAATGGAGGGAAGCGGAATCTCCGCTTGCTCGTCTCGCGGCTCCGGGTGGTTGCTATTCGTTTGATGGCTGCGTGATCGCTTTCGCTTCGGCTTCGCGTTGTTGTTCTTCGCGTCGAGCAACTCGGCGAATTGCTGGACAGTTCGGTGTGAGTTATCATTCATCCTGACACCTCACCAGCAAACGGGGTGCAACCATCTTTCGACGCCTCGCCGTTCGCACCGGCGGGGCGTTGTTCGTTCAGGGATGGGCAACCGGCGTCGATCCACGAGAGCACGGCATCACGTCGCCAGCGAACACACTGGCTCGTGAGTGCGATTGCCGGTGGCAAAGCATTCACAGATTTCAGTCGCCAGATCGTCGGCTTGCTGACGGAAAGCATCTGAGCGAACTCGGCAGCGTCGATCAGCGCAGACGGAACAAGCGAAGCGTCACGCATAGGACACCCCACGACGGCGCAATGCCGATTCCACTTCAGCCGGATCGAATCGGCGCACCTTGGCGGAAATCCAAATCTCCGGGATGCGTCCGGTCTTCGCCCACTCTCGCACCGTGCTGGGGCGGACCTTGAGACGCGCAGCCAATTCAGCGGCGGTCAGTAGCTCTGTCATTTGTGCGTTCTCCGTTGGTCAGTGCCGCGACTTGCTTTCGTCGCGACGATGTCCAACGGAAACCGGATGGGGCGGATGCGGGGCGGATGCCCGAGTTTGCCGCAACATTTGAGGGGCGGATTTCTGGAAAAAATCCGCTCCGGATCACCCGAAGGCTATACTTTGGCAATTCTGGACGGACAATTTGATATTTGACGCACGAAGCGTCGATTGACACCTTTCCACCGCTCAAGTATTCCGCCGCCCCCATCCGAGACCAATCCGGGCGAAATGCCGCGGCGTGGCACGGTCACATTCACCGAGCGGGAGGTTACTGTGTCAGCGACTATGCCAGAGCCAAGAACGATCCGAAAAACGAAAGCCATTCGCGAACGTGCGACCGAGATTTCTGAAGACCTCTCCGAACTCAGCCTCCCTGCGAAGCACGCCAGCGATCACCTACGTTCGCTGCAAGCGTTGATTATCGACTGTGGCTCTCTCGCTCGCCAATGGCGTGCGCTCGTTGAATACATCAGCAATGCCGCCGATGCTCGCCCGGTTGTTGACTATCGGAGTCTGGGCGAGGATGCCATTCCAGCCGCTGCCGAGACGTTGCGTCTTTATGACGCGACGGTGGAATTGGCGAACCCGTACATTCAAAGCGGGACTCAATTTCGAGATTGGGCCGATTTGGTCATGGCCATCCGCGAAGCCAAAAACATCATCGAATGGGTCGCCAGTTGGCCGACGAATAAGGATGACCAAAGACAAGCTTCCCGCCATGCCATTCAGCAAGAAGAGCTTGCCGACTTGCACTCGATGGCAACGTAACCCAGACGGAACGCCTTCATGTCCGTGGAGTTGCTGGTCTGTACTTCGGTCGCAAACCTTGTGAAGAGGAAGATGGATCGTCTTGGTCTGCCATTTCGAGAGTTTTTGAGTTGGAAGCAAACCCTCGAATTCAATTTACAGCCCGACATCGAGGGACAACTGAAGTTCGTGAAATGTTCAGGGGACTCGTTTCACGAGTACCAGAGCATCGAGACGGTTGGCAACCGACGGTTCAATTTGGTGTGGGAACTGGAATGGACTCGCGGCAACCGCACGTTGCACCTTCTCGATTTGAGCATTGTCTTGCTTGATCCGCCGCTGCTCAAAGAGCCGCAATCGTGAGTTCGCAAACGGCGACGTTCGCAATTCATTCCGGTTGCATTGGAGCGTCAGTCTCACCCTCACGAACTATGCTCCCACCCTCACGCCCGCCTCGCCGTGTGTTCTTTCGCTCGTCGTGGAACTTTCGAGCTTCCCGAACGTATCGTTGCCAAGTGTCGAACGACTCCGGCTTGTAGCCATCAAATCCGTGCTCCGTGAGAAATTCCCACGCCTGCCGATCAGTGACGTTCTCCGCGCCTCGGATCACGAGTTGTTGTTCCGCCCACTTGTAAGCGCGATACGCCTTCTCGAAACGCTCGACAAGTTGTGTCTGCGGCTCGCGCAGCGTCGTCGTGGCAACGGACGTCGGCTTGTCTAACTTCCCGCCCGACGATGTTTCGATTGGGGCTGCTGAGACTGCCTGCTCCAATTCGTCCAGAAACCACAGGACCGCCGTTAGTGACTCGTCTTTCGGCCGTTCTGGCGCATTCGTGATGCCGTGACGTTCGCGACAACGCCGAGCCGACTGCACAGCGTCTTGGCAGGCTTGTTGGGCGATGCCGGCACTGATGACGTCATCACCCTTTGCGGGGGCTTGCAGTGACGCTTGCCATTGTTCCAATGCTTGGACAGTGCAGGCTATCCACTGCCGAATCGCGTCCACGCTGTCCGTCTTTGGCCAGTACGCTGACTTCCAGACGGTCAACGACTCCGGTTTTGGATGCTTTGTGGAGTCGTTATCGAACGCGACCAAGTCAAACCCGTTGGGACCGCGTCGAACTCTTTGCAGCGAATGTCGCAGGCATTGTTCCAGCAATGACGCCACGACGGTTTCGCGTCCCGTCTTGAATCGAGCGATGTCGTCAGGTCCGACCCGCTTCAGGCAATCCACCAATTTCTGAATCGGTCGTCGCTGGTGGATGTTGGGGAACAACTCTGGAATGTCAGCGTCATCCGATGACGGGGGTACGAGACTTCGCCTCCGATTCTCCGGGTTCAACTCAAATATTGCCCAGAAGATGACAAGCCATTCGTTGTCGGTTCGGCTGCAATCGGTGAAACGGTTCTCTTCGGGAAGCGGTAGGGCTTCGCGAAAACTCGTTTGGTACTGCGAGAGATTGGGGGAAATCCAACCGGAAACTAACGACGATGGATTTTCAAGGTGCCTCCAAGGTTGAATCCCAACTCCATTCGAGAGACCAGCCTCCAGGCATTCATTCTCGGAAAACATCGCTGAGCGCAAAATCAACCCCAAGCGTTCACCCTCGTCATTTGAAATCTGCCCATCCCGAAATTCCGCTGTCAAAATCGCCTGCCTAAGTCGCGATTCAAATGCCGTTTTGTTTACTTCGTTGTGCTCGAATGCGGCGATGTATCCGCGCAACGCTTCGAGAAAAACTTTAATGGCGATGTTGCTCGAAAACGGCAGACCGTCCAACAACTCCGACGCTTGGTTCGCGTCCATACCAAGACTCCAATTCTCTGGCGGATCGGCCGGGAGCAATGCGGGAGAATCGGTTGACCGCATTACTCCCAGCCCGAAGGCCATGCCGTTTGCAAATCGTCATGGCAATCCGTGCGGGCATTGTCTTCGATCAAACGCTTCGATCAACCCGAATTCACGTTCCTGGATGACATCGGTTTCGTCGGCCGCAGTTGCAGCGACTCGCCGGCTATTAAGAGGGTGTTGCTTGTAAGCGTTTGATCCCCCGCTATAAGGCGAAATAAGGTGGCTGCTTTTCCTGCCGGTGGCGATCAAGCCATTCACGCTCACGTTTAGCGAGATGATCATGCGGTTTGAGTCAATGCGGCGACGGTTCGGCGGCGTGACGGGGGCGAAGAGTCGGCGACGCGGGAGCGGCGAGATGATGCGAGCAATTCGACTGACGGTGGCGTGCCTGGCGGTGTTGGCTGTGCTGCTCGGCGGGCAGGTGCAGGCAGGGTTCATCAACTCCGGTTTTGAAACCGGAGACTTCACCGGGTGGGAAAAGAGAGGGCAGTACTCCCCATTCGTGCTTGCGACCGCTCAAGGTCCGTTTGGTTATATCGTCCCATTCGAAGGCGACCACATGGCGGGCCTTTTTGGGAAGGATGTGCCCATAGACTCGATAGCGACTTTTCTGAACACGACGGTTGCGGCAATCAACGCCACTAACGACACCGGTGCCGTTGCACTCTCAGGTGTAGCAATCAAGCAATCCGTCTTTGGATTTTTGGTTCTTCTGGGTCTGGAGTGGCAGATGTTAACGGTTGGTGTTTTTGGAAGAAGGTTTTCTGAGGCATTGCAGAGGTGTTCAAAGTGCCCCGGAGGAGGGATCTCCTCCGAGGCCGGCGCTTTGACGCACCTCTGG
>CAYSHJ010000879.1:0-7269 GCA_964430385.1 uncultured Planctomycetaceae bacterium | reverse complement strand
GATTGAGTTCTTGAAGACGACGCCGGGGAACATTTTGCAAGCGGCCTATTTCGACTTTGACCGGTTGGACGAAATCGCCTGTGACGTGCGAGCTCATGATCATAATCATCCGGTTTACAAACGCACGAACTACATGTTCGGCGAATGGGATCCACACCTGATCGACACCAAGGGGAACTTCCGCCGCTTCGTCGTGCGGAGGATCATTCTCGACTCACTGTTGCACTGGATTGGCGAACAGACAAATCAGCCGCGCGAGGAATCGTTGTACGACGCTGCCGCCGTGTTGTGCGGCACGATCCTGATGGCGTCGGCGATCAGCGGTTCGGGACCGGACACGCACGACTCGGCGGTGACTTTGACATCGCTGCTGCCGAAGGTCGCTCGGCAGCGAGACGCGTTCTACGAACGACTGTTGCAAGACGCGACCGGCCCGCGGGCTCAGCGGTTAGCTCAGGCCGCCAAGAAAACGCAGCAGCCGTTTGGCCACGTTCGGCAGGCACTCAACCTGTATCTGGCGAATTACGGATCGCGACAAATTCAATATCGGCACCTTGCTCAGTTTTATGCGCAGCTCGGTCAGCCAGAGGCGGCTCGCGCGCAGGCGACAGTGATCCCGTCGGCCTCGGCGCGCATCGCCAGTGAGATTCACTGGCGGATCACGGCGGCGCATCGGCATCTTAGTCACGCGCAGCTCATTCCGGCGGTTCAGTTGATCGCGGAGATCGAGGACTACTTTCGTCGCGGCATCGAGTGCGGCGCGTTGCCGGACCCGTGGAACATCCTGGGTTTTCAGGGACAATTCCCGCTTTTTTCGTCGCGCGAAGACGCTATTCCAGACCAGCGGTTGGATGAGCTGTTGCAGATCGTCGAACAGTATTTCGGCGTCTATTCGCGAGCGTTGAGCGAATCGGCCGCGCAAGGCGACCGCGAGTTGACTCGCCGGTTGTCCGAATGCTTTCACACGTTCGCGGAGTATTGGGATCAGTTCGCGACCACGACGGTCGAAGACATGCCGCGCGTGGCCGGCCGCGAGAGTTGGGAGTCCGCGACGCACGTGGCCGACGTCTTGGCCGAGTGGCGTGCGGCGGGTGAAGCGGCTGGCGACGTCTCGTTCTGGAGGCGACACATTGATCGGTTCACAACGGCGAAGTCGTACGCCCTGGTCGTCAAGGCGCTGCTCGAAAAGAAAGACTTTGTCGCGGCGATGGCGCTGCTGATGCAATGGTTGAGCCTCAACGAAGAGGTCGGTATCGAGACCGGCGCGTACTCGCTGCAGGCGTTGCTGAGCGAATGGATGATGCGTGTCAGCACTCCGCCGAGTGACGGCTCGACCCCCGACCGTTGGCCGCTGATTTGTCGGTTCTTCGCATATCTGGAAGTCAACGCGGGGGAGTTTTGGACAGCTCCCAGTCTCAACGAAATCAGCGACGTCGCTCCGAGAAAACGCGGCCAGGCTGCGCGCGACTCTGACGTCCCCGAGGATGAGGATTTGCTCGATGGCAGTGACACTCCGGAAGCTGGTGACTCAGAACTGCTCGGCGAAGGCGCGGAGGATGACTCCGAGGAGTCGCTGTATCGCAGCGCCTACGAAAACGTCGTCTTTCGCGACAGTGCCGACGACGGATTCACGGGAGAGGTCTTGGACCAAGGCGGCTCGTCGAATCCGACCGAGTTGGAATTCGTGAGCCGCGCGCTCGAACCGCGTCTGAAGTTCATCGTCACGCTGGCTCAGTTGTGGCAGATGACCGTCAGCGACTTGATGCGGAATGCACCCGCCGGATTGGAGCGAGATCCAAAGGAAGCCCGTCGTCCGGAGATCGAGGATCCGCAAGCGATCATCTCCGGTTGGCTAAAGCATCTGGGAGAGATGCAAAATGGTCTGCGAAAGTTGATGGGGGCATTGTGGTCTTATGAGATCGCGACGCCGTCGGGCGAGCACGACTCGAACGTCGAGTACGACCTGCAACTGCAAACGAAGCTGTACTTGGTACAGACGGTGATTGCCTCGCAGCTTTCGTGCCGCATCGCGGAGCGCGGCTTGAGTTGCTTCTTGCCGGCGACCGCCAGTCGCAAGTCATCGCGAGCCGCCTCGGAAGATTTGCACATGACGGCGTTGTATCGCCGCGTGCTGCGCGGCAACGTGGACGAGGTTTGTAAGTCGCTTCCCGGTCTGCTCACCACGCTGGCTCGCAAGCCGCTCTTGTATGTGCCGCTGGATGTCGGTGGTCACCCCAAGCAAGTGCTCGCCGCGCGGTTGCTGCAGTCCGATCTGCGTTTCCTGTTGACGCAGCTTCCGCGATTGGGACTGCTCAAGGAGACTTGGCATCTGCTGCGAACGGCTCACCGCATGGAGAAAGCCTCTCGACCGGGCGAGATGGCGGTGACCGAATTCGATCGCCTGTTCCGCACGGCCGTTCGCTCGACGGTCGAGGCGCTCTGTCGTTCCGCGGCACAGCGGCAGCCGCAAGACATCGGGCAAGATCGACTGGTCGAACTGCTGCACGGTCTGCTCAAACCGTTCGCCGAGGAATGGGTCAGCCACAGCCAAACGATGCGACTCTCAGCGGTCGAAGGGATGAAACGCGAGACGATCTGGAACGACGTGCGGCAATTCATCACCAAGTACGGTGCGGAATTGTTCCACGCGAAGATGCTCACGCTGGGGAACGTGCGAGCCATCTTGCACAACGGCATTCCGTGGTTTTTGAACTTTCTGTCCGAGTCGTCCGACCCGCTGCATCCGATACCGCTGCTGAACGACTTGGAATCAGGGATCCTCGAAACGGATCATGTCGTCAGCACGCTGGAGCAGATCTACTCGACGGTCGTCGACAAGTTCGACCGCTTTCTGGAATACAACACGACGACCACGCAGTCGGATTACGGCGAGAAGTTCTTCTATCTGCTCGACTTCTTGCGGGTCGAGGCGGACTACGACCGCGACGCTTGGAATTTCACTCCGGTGAACTTGGCGCATCAGGTGCTCTGCCAGTGGAATCAACCGGAAGCCGTCGCCGCGTGGGAACGAAGTTTCGAAGATCGATCGCACGAGACAGCCGCCACGCATCTGCGCCGCTTGCGCTCTATCGAGCGCAAGTATGGTATGCGTCTGCCGGCGATCAGCGACCGGTTGAATGAACACTTCACCAAACCGCTGGCCGTGAATCGCATGATGTCCTGGCTGCCGCAAGTTGTCGCCGATGCCAAAGCTCAGCGGGCCGAGTCGGCGGCGTTCGAACACCTGCGCCGCGAGATCGACGCCTACCTGGCCGACAGCATCGGCTCCGGCATCGACCTTCCCGCTTGGATGCAAAATCTGGAGAAAGAAGTTCTGCGTCTCAATCTACCGATCACCGCTAACTTCTCCGGCGAAGCCGAGTTCAACGTCCCGCCTCGGTTACTCGCGCTGGACGACCTTAAGAAGCAGTTCGACTCCTGGCAGCAAATCGCGCCGCGAAAGCGATCCTCGAAACGTAAGCCGCCGGAAGAGCCAACATAGTCCGCTCTCGCCGAGAGCGGATTGTGAATGCGGCTCTCGGCAAGCGCCGCCGACACGAAACCGCACGCGGCCCGAATCGAGATGTTGGCGAGCGTCGCGAGATCGGTACGTTGATGTCATGTCACCCACGTCCAAATCTCAGCCAACCATAACCGCCCACTTTCGCATCGACGGCATGCACTGTGCCAGTTGTGTCGCGCGAATCGAAGCGGCGTTGCGGAAGTCTCCGGGCGTACGCGACGTCTCCGTCAACTTGGCAACGAACACAGCTCGGATCGAGCAGGAAATTGGTCGTTCGCCCGATGTGGCTCGTACGCTTGAGCGACTTGGCTACAAAGCGACGCCGCTTTCTGGTTCAGTGGCGGAACGACAACATGAGCCCGACGGTCATGCCGAGTCCGGGCGTGACTTGCGAACAGCCTTGTTGTTGATTGTCTGCGTGGCATTCGTAATCGCCTTGTCATTCGTTGGTGGCGAATTGTTAGTGCGAAACATGCTGATGTTTGCGCTCGCGGCGATCGTGTTGTGCGTGGCGGGGCAAGAGTTTTTCCCGCGTGCCGCGAAGGCCCTGTGGCACGGACGGCTCGACATGGACGTGCTCGTCGCGATCGGAGCCGGTGCGGCCTTCGGAGCCGGGACGTGGTCGTTGGCCAATACATTCCGGCATCGGAATCACACGTCGGCGGATGCCAGCGCGGCCGTGTGCGGTTCGGAATTCATGGCCTCGGCGTTGATTGTGTTCTTCGTGTGGATCGGCCGCCGGCTGGAAGCCCGCGCGCGGCGCAAGGCGTCGGACGCGATCGAGCGATTGCTCGACTTGCAAGCACCGACCGCACACGTGCTGCGGCCATCTGCCATGGCGCTAGAAGAGGAGGTCGAGCTTTCGATCGATCAGGTCGTCATCGGCGATGTGCTGCTGGTTCGCGCCGGCGAGCGTGTGCCTGTCGACGGAGAGATCCTCGTCGGCGTCACCGAAGTCGACGAAAGCAGTTTCACGGGTGAACCGTTGCCGGTACGGAAGCAGCCGGGGGACCGAGTGCTGGGCGGAACGCTGAATCAGTCGGGCAGCTTTCGTTTCCGCGCAGAGCACGTCGGCGACGAAATGGCGCTGTGGCGGATCGCGGCACTGGTCCGAGACGCTCAAGGTTCCAAAGCTCCGATCGCTCGACTGGCCGATCGCGTCAGCGGCGTGTTCGTGCCGATCGTGCTCGTGATTGCGGCGATCACGTTCGGCGTGTGGTGGCAACGAACTGACGTACACACGGCGATCTCGCACGCCGTCAGCGTGTTGGTTGTCGCGTGCCCGTGTGCTCTCGGTTTGGCAACGCCGACAGCCGTCATGGTCGCGATGGGACGAAGCGCCGAGTTCGGCGTGCTGTTCAAAGACGGAGCGGCTCTCGAACGAGCCGCCGCGATCACAATTGCGATGTTCGACAAGACGGGAACACTGACGAGCGGACATCCGGAGATTGTCGAGGTTCGATTGCTCAGCGACATGGGGTCGGAGTGGGAACTCTTGCGAATCGCAAGCGTCGCGGCGCAGACGTCGACGCATCCGTTGGCTCAAGCGGTGATGTCTCGCGCGCGGGCGGAGGGACTTTCCGTTGATCCTGCCGAGGTGATTGAATCGCACGCGGAACCCGGCCTGGGAATTGAAGCGCGCACGCGCGCGGGAACGATTCGGCTTGGTAATCGGCGTTGGATCGACGATGTGTCCGTGGCACAGGCATCTGGCCTGCGCGAACCGCAGTTGACGCGACGCGATGCCGGCGAGGCGCCTGCACGACAAGAGCTCGATGAATGGGCAAGTCGCGGCCAGACAGCTTTGTTTGTGTCGCGCGACACTCGCCTGTTGGGTGCCCTGGCCGCGCGAGATCAAGTCAAGCCGACCGCCGCGATTGCTGTCGCCGCCTTGCAGCGCTTGGGCATTTCATCTCACTTGGTCAGTGGCGATCGAGCGGATTGCGCAAACGCGGTCGCTCGCGAGGTTGGCATCAATCGCGTCGATGCCGAGTTGCTGCCGCAGGACAAGACTCGAATTGTCTGCGATCTGCGATCTCGCGGAGCTGTCGTGGCGATGATCGGCGATGGCGTGAACGACGCACCCGGGCTGGCGGCTGCCGATGTCGGCTTTGCGATCGGAGCCGGTTCCGACATCGCCATCGAAGCGGCGGACGTGACGCTGGTCGGCGGCGATCCTCGCGCCGTGGTACACGCGATCGAGTTGGCTCGCCGTACGCTGACGATCATCCGTCAAAATCTGGCGTTCGCGTTCGCGTACAACGTGATTTCGATCCCGCTCGCCGCCGGATTGCTTTCCGTGTTTAGGCCGATCATGCTGCCCCCCGGCTTCGCCGCCGCCGCCATGTCCGCCAGCAGCGTGCTGGTGGTGACCAACAGCCTGCGGCTGCGTCGATTCACCCCAACCAAGGACAACATGACGCACGATGTCGGCCGAGCCGTATTAGATCGTGTTCGATTCTGAAATCGAATCACACTTGCATGCCATCGATCGGAAGTTTCACAGTCTGATCCGGAGCGCGATCGAAGACAAATTGCGGCATCAAGCCGAAACAAAAACGCGGAATCGAAAGAAGTTGCGCGAGCCGCCCGCTTTCGGTGCGACGTGGGAGATTCGTTTTGGTCCCGACAATCGGTTCCGAGTGCTGTATCGTGTGGAGCCAGGCCGGCAGGTGGTGGTGGTCGCGATCGGTATAAAACAAGGCAGTCGCCTTAGGGTTGACGAGCAGGAGATTCAATTGTGAGAACGACAACTGCGACAAAACTGCGTGTGGAATTGACGACTTACCTCGAACGCACCGAGCCGGTGGTCGTGACGAAGAAAGGCCGTATGAAAGCGATTCTCATTCCCATCGCGTCGGAAGACGAAGCGGAGCGCTGGGCCATGGCCAACAATGCGGAGCTGTTCCAGTTGCTCGATGCGGCGAGCCAGCGAGTCAAGACGACCGGCGGCATTCCGCACGATGAATTCTGGAAACGGATCGACGCGAAGTACGAGAAGAAGTTCAATGGACGTCGGCCCAAGAAGGCCCGCAAGGCAACGGTGCCGAAGAAGTAACAAATCCTAGCGCGGCGACGCCGCAAATCCGAAATCCGAATGTCGATATCCGAAACAAGCACGAAATCCGAAAGGACAAGAGAACCAACGAATGTAACACCGTCGCTTGGCGGTGTTTCGAGTTTTGTGCATTCGAATTTGTTTCGTATTTCGAATTTCGTGCTTCGGATTTGTCGCTGAAAAAACAACGCCTTCGGCGTTAACGGTGTCAGGAGGCTGAGATGCCAAAATGTGTGTGGTGCTGCTTGATGTCGCTCGGAATGATCGCCGGTTGTTTCGAAGCAAAGCGTCCACCCGAGGTCTTGGAAATCGGCATCTCCAATGAGATCGCTGCGGAACTCGCGACCGCTGGGCCGGAGTCATCAGGTTCAAGCGGTGCCGAGGATGCGGTGTCACGCAACGAAGCCACGCCAGCAATCAACGCTTCCCACCCCAAACAGCCACCCCAGCCGCTGCTCTCGAAGGAAAAACTCACCGAGGGCTGGATTCAAGTGTTCGACGGCGTGTCGCTCTTCGGTTGGGTGCCGAACAACGCTGTCAATTGGTCCGTCGAAGAAGGCACGATCACCGCGGACACAGGTGAGCCAGGACTGCTCGTCACGTACGTCCCGTTCGCGGACTTTGAGCTGATCTGCGACTTCTGGTTGGAGAAAGACGGCAACAGCGGCGTGTTCCTGCGAACGCCGGC
>CAYSHJ010000878.1:0-3774 GCA_964430385.1 uncultured Planctomycetaceae bacterium | reverse complement strand
ATCCTGACGCTCGAAGACCCCATCGAGTTCGTGTACACATCGGACAAGGCGTTGATTAATCAGCGTGAGATGGGCATGGATGTGAAAGACTTTCCCATCGCCATGAAGCACGCCGTACGGCAAGACCCCGACATCATGCTGGTGGGCGAAATGCGCGATCAGGAAACGTTCTCCACAGCCATGCACGCCGCCGAAACGGGACACCTGGTCTACGGAACGATTCACGCCTCGAACGCTCCTTCGACCATTGGACGTATCTTGGACCTGTTCCCGCAAGACATGCACCGGGCGCTGCGCAGTTCGATGGCGTTCAACATGAAGGCCATTGTCGCCCAGAAGCTCCTGCGCACCGTCGTCGATAAACCCACCCGCGTCCCGATCATCGAACTGATGCTCTTCAACCCGACCGTGCGCAAGCTGCTGCTCAACGAGGAAGATGGAAAGTTGGCCGCCGCTATCCGTCTGTGCAAAGAAGAAGGCATGCAGATGTTCAACGATTCGCTGAAGTGGTTCATTGACAAAGAAATGATCAGCCGTGCCGACGCCTTCGAGATTTCGCCCAACGTGGAAGAGTTGAAGATGGCGCTCAAAGGCATCGACGTCCGCGGCGCGGCGATTTTGTGACCCGAATTATTCATCGGCTCCCCACGAACCCGACGCACCAGCGAGGGTGGGATCACCTTTCGCCCTCGCTGACGCGTCGGGTGAGTGTGCGGCAACGCCTGACGGATCATTTTCATGAAACTCAAGTACGGCCAAATCGGAGTCGGACATGCTCACGCGAGCAAGATGGCGGTCTATCGGCAGTCGCCCGATTGGGAAGTCGTCGGCGTTGCCGAGCCTGATCCGGAACTCCGCAAACGAGCGGAACGCGATCCCGTTTTTCGCGATCTCACCTTCATGACAACCGAACAACTGCTCAACTCGCCCGGCCTGCAGGTGGTCGGTGTCGAGACGCGCGTGCGCGACTTGTTGAACACGGCCGCAACGTGCATTGCGGCGGGAAAGCATATCCATCTCGACAAGCCCGCCGGAGAATCGTTGCCGCAGTTTCGCCGACTGCTCGATGAAGCCGCCAAGAAACATCTCGTCGTCCAAATGGGCTACATGTTTCGGTACAGCCCGGCAGTCGTGATGCTGCGCGAGTTCTTGAAGAACGGCTGGCTCGGCGAGCCGTTCGAAGTCCACACGGTCATGAGCAAAGTGGTCGATGCCGGCAGTCGCCGCGGGCTGGCCGAATATCCCGGTGGCATCATGTTCGAGCTGGCCTGTCACGTGATCGATCTGGTCGTCGGCGTGCTCGGCAAGCCGGACTCCGTGCATCCGTACTCGCAAAAGGTCGCGTTGCACGATGATCGACTGCTCGATAACCAACTTGCTGTCTTCACGTATCCGAAGGCGATCGCCAGCGTCAAGTCGAGCGCGGTCGAAATCGACGGCGGTGAGCGTCGCCATTTCGTCGTTTGCGGCAGCGAGGGAACGTTTCACATCCAACCGCTCGATGCGCCGTCGGTGCGATTCACGTTGAGCAAATCGCGCGGCAAGTACGGCCAGGGCTATCAAGACGTTCGATTCGGAAATTACCCGCGCTACGTCGGCGACGCGGCCGACCTCGCCAAGATCGTCCGCAGTGAAAAGGATCCCGATTTCGCATACCAGCACGACCTGGCCGTTCAAGAGTCCGTTCTGAAAGCCAGCGGCCGTTCGACGGAGTAGTTCGTAGTCCCGTCTTCAGGCGGCACATCGCCCGCAACATCCGCCTCAAGGCGGAACGACGAACTTTCGCTAAGACTTCACCGCCGCCGCGATCCGATCAAGGCCGACGATCTCGGCGCGATCCGAAGCCGCACGTACCAACTCACAGATCAGACGAATCGTGCGAAACTCAGGATCCTCGACCACGAGACACGACGGGTGCGCGAGGAAATCAAACACGGCCCTTCGCTCGATGGCCCATTCAACGCCGCGCCGGATCGCCAGCAAAAATGACTCGATCGGCCACCGCGCCGAGCGAAACGCGCCGACATCGCTGATCGGACTCATCGGCACTTCAACCAAGCCGGACGGATACACAAACGGCTGCGCCTCGGCTTGAGCTTTGACGATCGCGTCGAGCACCTCCTCGCTCGGCGGTTGGCTCATCATGCCGGTCGGGTGTGACGGATATTTTGAACTGACCCACTTGAAGCCCTGATCAAGCAACAACGTTTGCAGGTCAGGGCGATCCGACAGTCCGTTCCCAAAACCTCCCGGCGTGCGAAACCCGTTGACCTCGATACCGGCGCGAGTCTTCAACGCCGTCGTGGTGATCCGAATGTTCCGTTCGATGATCTCCGCCGCCGTCAGCCCCTCGACCAACCACGGCGCTCGTGCAAAGCGAAACTGAATATCCTGCGGCTTCATGGCCTTCAGGTGGACGTGATCGTAGGTGTGATTCCCAATCGGATGCCCATCCGCCGCAAGCTGCTTCAGCCAATCGACACTCGGCTGTTCGAGCACTCGCCCAACACAAAAGAAATGCAGCACGCCGCCAAATTCTTTGACGATCTTCGCCGCCTCGACCGCGTACCGCTTGGTCGCTTCATCAAGGTTTCCCTTGTCATAGTTCCATTCGACGATCTCGCGTCGCGGGTATTGAGCACTCATCTCCAGGTCGAGCGTGATCGCAATCATCGCCTTCTGGGCCGGATCCGCAACAGCGTTCCAAGATCGTGTCACCAGCATCGTCGCCGCCAAACCCGTCGCACGCCGCAACCAGTCGCGTCGAGACAGATCATCACGGCAAAACGAAAAATCGATTTTGAGCATGAGACACCTTGAGTCCATCGCACGGCGGATGCTCCGCCTTAAATCCCCACCGCTGGCCAGAAGCCGGTGCCATGAGCGGACACCTTTCTACCATCACGATCGTTGCCTGGAAATAGGCTTGCATCCCCTGCCGCGATCCAGTATCTCTCCCCCGCGCCGCCGAACGTAACGTCCGGCCACTTTTCCTCGATAGCTCAATCGGTAGAGCGAGCGGCTGTTAACCGCTAGGTTCTTGGTTCGAGTCCAAGTCGAGGAGCCTTTTTTGATGAAGGCCGCCGGAGCCCACTCCAGCGGCCTTTGTCGTTTGATTCGCGATCATTATTGATTCTATTGTGACAGATTGGCGAACGACGACAGATCGGCGAACGAGGGGCGGCTAGGCACGATTGCGGGCCCCGAGTCCCCACCCGAGGTGGAGTCCTTCGCGACTGTCGAGCCGGAGCCCACCCGATAGTTTCTCGGCCATGCCGGAGTGGCACGTGCCGCAGCGTATGGCGAGGACGGGCAGCGTGGGCAATCAGCATGTGGCCACCAGATTAGCTGATCGCAGCCCCACGCGTCTCATCTTCTATCTGCTTCACGAGATGATGGCAGTTTGTTTTCTGCGACGAGTTGACGAGAATCAAGCCGTTGCAATTGGTGGCGTACGGGAGATCCTAACGCGGGCTTCGCCCGCAACGTAGCGGCGTCGCTCCGCGACGCCGATTCAATCCGAGTCGCGGAGCGACTCGGCTACGTATTGCGCGCATGGCGCGCATAAAATACAAACGAAGACTCTAACGGGGCGTGCCAATAAACGAACGTTTTCTGAGACTGGTTGACGACGTGAGGGGTTGCGTGAATGGTCCCTCTGCGTGACGGTGACAGAGGTCTTCCGTCACAGGTCGTCACCATGCTCCTCGTGTGAATGGCATTCAATCGCCAGGAACACCGCGACAACAAGATGTCCGGTGAGTAAACTGCCTC
>CAYSHJ010000877.1:0-3920 GCA_964430385.1 uncultured Planctomycetaceae bacterium | reverse complement strand
CCCAATGGCACTCACTTTGACCTGTAGCTGAACTCGCAAGAGTTCAGAGGATCGCCGAAACCGGCTGAATTCTTGCGAATTCAGCTACGTCGAACAGCAACGTGAATTTGAACGTCGGACAAAGTGAGTGCCATTGGGCGTAAGCCCCCCGGTGATGAGCGTCTCCCGCAGAACACCGGAGGGCTGAAATCAAGAGACGGACTCTTCGAACTTAAAGCCTCAGCCGATCACTTTCCACTCGCACGGGTCGGTAATTCGATCGGCTGAATTTCCGGGAACACGTCGCCAATCAAATCCACGAAGTGTTGGTGGCAGGTGAAGAACAACACCTGCACCTCGCGCGAGACATCTCGCAGAGCTTCCAGCGTCGCTCGCGAACGATCGTCATCGAAGTTCACAAGCACATCGTCCATCACGATCGGCAGCGGCTCGGCTTGGCGGCAGTAGTGCAAGACGTAGCCCAGCCGGATCGCCAGGTAAAGCTGCTCGCGTGTGCCGGTGCTGAGTTGATCGGGCGTCAGTTCCGCTCCGTCGACGCGACGGACATAGATCGCGTTGCGATCGGACGACGGCCGTTCGATTTCGACATATCGTCCGCCCGTCATCGTGGCAAAAAGTTTGGAAATGCTGCCGATCATCTCCGGCTGATTTTCCCGCTCGAATCGCTTGATCGCCTGCTGCAACAATGTCTTCGCGAAGACGAGCGGCACGTAACGCTGAATCTCCGACGCCAACTGAGCCTGCTTGCAAGCGAGGACTTCCTGCACCCGCGCGGCGTCGTCGCGGCCGTCCAGCTCGCCGAAGAGGCAACGACTGCTGCCGGCCGCTTCACGGGCGGAATTGGCTTCCGCCTCGTTCCGCGCCAGTTCGGATTGCAGATCGTCAAGCTGTCCTTTCAGCACTCCGAGATCGCTGCTACGCAGATGTTCCTCGAACTCGCCGGCCTCTTCGTTGCCGCGGAGCAGTTCGACGTCTCGCGTAAGCCGAGCGATGTCGTTATCGAGTTCAGCGGCCCGCCGCGCGCGTTCGGCCACGTCGAGAAAGTCCCCGTCGGTGCATACACCCGCGAGTGACAGGAGTTCGTTTCGCCGAGTGTCCTGGACGTCCAGTTCCGATTGTTTAGCGATGAGCTCGCGGTTCGCTTGCTCCAAGGTCTGCTGGAGATGATTTCGACGTTCTTGGTCCTTCGCGGCTCCGGTCAGCCGATCGTGCAGCCGTCTCGCGATGAATTCGGGGCGCTCCGCCTCGAACGGTTCCTTGAGACGTTCGCAGAGGCTCCGGACGCGTGGATCGAAGTCGTTGATTCGTGCATTCATCAAGTCGATGCGGTCGGACAAGTCGGCGAGTCTCGCGAGCGTGGCCTGTGCTGCGGACAGCCCCGCGATGACGTTGCGAACCAGTTCCGTGCCCCATTGCGTCGGGAATTCCAGCCGTTGCAGAACCGCTTGCCACTCGGCGTGCCACGCGGACTCGCGCGATTGCCATTCACGTAGCTCGGCTTCGATGCGGTCGAGCGCTTTCTGGTGCCGCTGGCTGTCCCGTTCCAGAGTCTTCCGTCGGCTGGCCTCATCCTCAGCGGCTTTGACCAGTCGCTTGGCCTCGGCGAGCGATACGGCGACCTCTTCGTCGCCGATGCTCATGGCGGCGTGGATCGTGGTCGCGAACTCGTCCAGCCGCTGACGCAGCGACGCGATTTCCACGTCCTTGTGGCCCAGTGTTTCGAACGTCGCGACCAGCGTGGCATGCCCGTCGATCCAGCGTCGCATCACGTCTGGCGGCATCGGCTCGAAACCGCATGGCCGCCAGAGCTCGGCCCAACGCCGCTCGGCCTCTTGTTGTTCGACCCGCACTCGTCCGCAATCGGCCCGCTTGTTGGCAACCGTTTTCCGAAGTTGTTCAATCTGCTGTTGGAGTTGCTTGCGGCTGGTGACGTCGTCGGCGTGTTCGTAGATTGCATCGGCGACGTGATCCGCCTGTGCGACGGCGTGTTCGTAAGCATCCGGCAGCGACTGCCTACGATCGCCGACCCAAGCGGGAATCTCCGCGGTGCGGTCTTGGCCATCAAGGTGTTGCGATCGGATCAGTTTCCAACCGTCGTCGCGTCGCGCGCGGTTGACCGTCAACTCTTCCAGCGTCGGCACGTGTCGCTGCCGTTGTTCAAGTTGAGCGAACTCTCGTTCGAGCTGTTCGAGTCTTCGTTCCTCGTCCGTCAACGACTGGCAAGTATTCGCGAGCTTTACCGCAATCGTTCGAAAGTCGTCATCAAACTGTGTGGCGAATTCCTTGGGTGGCACCGGCAGAAACTGCGCGCCTGTGGCTTCAACTGACAACGGCGGCGAGAGTCGAGCGCGTTGTGTTGCCAGCGTGACGTCCAGCTTGGCCCGCGTGTCTAATTCCTTCGTAAGCAATTTTTGATCCGCGGTGTATTCGGCCGACCGTTCGACAATCGCCGCGAGGCCCGACAGGTCGCGCGGCCCGCCCAGTTCCGTGAGGTCATCGGCGATCTGAGCGATCTCGGCGTAGGCTCCGTCCCGTTTTGTGTTCAACGTGGTGCGGTCGTCGTTGAGCCGCGTGCGGCGTTCGACCAATCCCTCGATCTCGTGCTGGGTCGCGGCGTCGAGCGAAAACGAGCTCAGCACATCGAGCGTCCAGCCCGGGCGGAGTTCGTGCAATGCCGCGGTGACCTCCCGTTCCGCGGTCTGCCGCTCGGCCCGACGCAGCGGCAGATCCCGCCGCGCCTCTTCGACCGACATCACCAGGCCGTGACAGTCGATGATCTCGGCCTTCAATGGCAACAGCGTCTTGTCGAGCTGGATCGCAGCGACCTTCTGTTCGGCGTCTGCGATATCGCGTTTCAACTGCTCTCGCTCGCGCGTCAGCCGCGCAATCGCCTCAGTCGTTGTGTTGAACTGTTGCAGAGCCGTGCCGGGAAAACCCGCGGGCACAACCATTCCCTCACGCTCGCTCCGCAGCTCACGGCGTTGTAACCAGAGTGGCAAAGCCTGCGCCAGCTTCTCTGCACGCGAGTGCCGCACTCGCAAGGCGTCAACGTCGTGTGAAAGCTGAGCGGCCTTGCTCTGCGAGTCGAGCAAGTCTTGCCGCCGCTTTTCATAGTCATCCGAGCGGATGACCTTCGCCTTCACGTCCTTCGCGAGGTCGCCCATCTCTCTGCTGAGCCGATTGATGGTCGGCTTGCTGGCCGCCGATTTGAAGAGTTCACCCGCTTGTTGGTCGAAGTCTTGCAGCAGCTTTTCCGGATTGAACGCGCCGCCGAGTCCGCCTCCGAACAGCGCCGATTGCAGGCTTTCGTGACTAAGCGCTTCGTTGCCCCGCCGCAGTTCATCGAGACCGAACGCGAAGACCGACTGGAAGACCTCTTTGTCCGCGTGGCCCAGCAGTTGATGGAAGCCGGCTTCGCCGAATTCCGTGTCTTTGCCGTCGACACGAACTTGGACCGTGTTCTTGCGTCCCTTGCGGCGGCACAGCTCGACAACGCGATTGTCCGACAACACAAAACGAGTCGTTCCGCCGACCTCGCCGCCGTCGCCGAAGCTGTACGGCGTTCGCTCGTCGAAACCGAACAAAAGCTGACGCAGGAACTCCAGCAGCGTCGTCTTGCCGGCTTCGTTTTGTCCGTACAACAGCGAGATGCCGCAGTCGCCGAACGATAAGCCGAAGTTTGCGAAGTGGCCGAAGTGGTTGATATGGAGCGTTTGGAATTTCATTCCGCAGCCTCCACGAGTTGATTGACCAGTAATGTCTCCGCTTCGCGCAGCCAGGTGGCGAGCTGTTCCGGATTCTGAAAGTCGATCTCCTCGCCACCGGCTTGATCCTTCACGTCGCCGGCAACCTTGGTGGCGAGCGGCTTCAACTCGTCCGCCATTGCGAGCAGCCGTTGCGGGTCGTTCGCGATCGTTTCG
>CAYSHJ010000876.1:0-1734 GCA_964430385.1 uncultured Planctomycetaceae bacterium | reverse complement strand
GCTGCGCGACTTCTCGAATCGCCCGATCGATTGACTTGAGGTTCGCCCTGCCGTCTTCGCCAAGCGGTGTGCCTACCGTGACGATGTAGACGGAGAAGCGTTTGCCCCGCGGGATTGACCGCTCAATGCGCAACCGCTCTTGAGAGACCAGTGCCTGAAGTCTCTGCTTGAGGCCGGTTTCAAAAAAGTGCGGGTTGCCCCGGCGGAGCTGTTCAACGACATCCTCGCGAGTTTCTACACCCACGACGTCGAACCCAACCTCCGCCATAACCACGGCAAGGGTCAGGCCCACGTAACCGAGCCCAACTATGCACACATGTCGATCTGAGTAGGTTGATGGAACCATGCGCTAGCTTGTTTGGCGCTCTGTCCGGCTAGTAGTTTGCCGACCGATCGCGGCGAGTCTTACCAGCAGCGGTTCGATCCTCGCCAATTTCCCATCCGTCAGATCGGTCGGACCGCGTCAAACCTTTTGCTCGAACTCAGCCGATGCCGTTTCGCGTCGCGGGCGTCCGCATGGCTGCCCTTAAACACAAAACTACCCAAACGACTAGGGGCTTCCACCGGCTTCTGAGACCCTCGTCATGGCCACGAGCATCGCCAATGGGCACTGAAGTGGCAATTGGCCACTGAAGCTCAGCGCTACGATGGGACCTGATGTCCATAAAGATATGACGTTGATCTGGGGACTCAAATGGATCAAGTTTGAACCGTGGCGACGACATGATGAAGGAACAGATTGAGTTATGACTTTCCCAGAAAAGAAGTACGTCGAAATCCGCGCGTTCGCCGACGACTATTTCCAGCGGCTTCGGGATGCAGCGTCATCGATCGACCCGATGAAACTTGCCGAAACAGCAGCCATACTCGACGAGGTGTACCTGGGCGGAGCAACGCTCTTTGTCTGTGGCAACGGGGGCTCCGCCGCGACGGCTGACTCGTTCGTCTGCGACCACGGGAAGCTGATTCGAACCGGCACAGAGATCGTACCGCGCGTCATCTCTCTCAATACCAATGGGCCATTGTTGACGGCCATTGCTAACGATTTATCCTATAGCGATATTTTCGTGTTTCAGCTGTCCGGTCAGTCACGTCCCGGCGACGCGTTGTTGACGATTAGCGCGTCGGGCAACTCGGAGAACGTGGTTCGGGCGGCCGAATGGGCTCGTAACAATGGTATTAAAGTTATCGCGTTTACCGGCTTCAAAGGCGGACGGATGGCACAACTGGCAACGGTACATTTGCATGTCGAAGCGTATAATTATGGGATCGTCGAAGATATCCACCAATCTCTTATGCACGTTCTCGCCCAATACGTCCGTCAAAAGCACATGTTGGAACGAGACATTGCTAATACCAAGTTTTAAATTAGCGGAAACCGCTCCATAGACCAAGAACAGTGCCCGTGAGCGATTACAACCGGGGGGCGCCCGTTAGCGAGTTAAGTCTTAAATCAACAGAGGCCGACCCATGGGATCTTGGGACGATATGGAATTGGCACGGACCCCGCGCTGCAATCGTCAGAGATGCTGCCGCGGTCCGGGTGCATTTACCTAGACCGAGCACGATGTTCTTGCGCCGCGCCGCCGTGAACGACGTCCCGGCGTTTCCCGCAACAATGGCGAGCCCGATCGCTGGTCGTGTGCGTGTGTTGGCGAGCTTCGGCGCGCGGGCGGTCGGAATTTGATCTGGCGCGGCGCCCCCAGGCCTCGTAGAAGGCCGAAGCCAAGCGCG
>CAYSHJ010000875.1:0-2608 GCA_964430385.1 uncultured Planctomycetaceae bacterium | reverse complement strand
CCCAATGGCACTCACTTTGACCTGTAGCTGAACTCGCAAGAGTTCAGAGGATCGCCGAAACCGGCTGAATTCTTGCGAATTCAGCTACGTCGAACAGCAACGTGAATTTGAACGTCGGACAAAGTGAGTGCCATTGGGCGTCAGCCCCCCGGTCCTGGGGCGAATGCAGCGGGGGGCTGACGCCGCCCCGCTCGCCAGAATGTCTCACGGAGGCCGTGCGAGGTAGTACAAACTGAAGAGCTGTGTGCGGCCGTATCAGCCGTGAGCGGTATTTTCCAAGCGGCTCGTCGAGTCGTTTCTGTTGGTCACTCAGATCTGTTGGTCACTCAGAGGCGATCCACGGGCGGACGAACTCCGCGAAGCGTTCTTCGGGAGGAGGCCCGTAGCGCAGTGTGCGGCTGTAGCGGCCACGTTCAAAAGTTTGTGCAAACACTGCCGCGAGATTACAGCGCAAGTCTCGGTCGGGTGGCAGCAGCGGAATCGGGATCGCTGGCAAGCGGTCACGCAGCGTCCAGGCATAAATATCACAGTACGGCCGATTCGTGAAACGTGAGACCGTGGCATAGAAATCACCCGGCGGCAATGTGCCATCGACCGGTAGACGTTGGCCTCCCAACAAGAAATCCACTTCGACGAGATGCACGTCTTGATGCAGAATCGCCAGCCGCTTGTCGAGGTAACGCACGCGATCCGTTCCCGCTTTGTTGGTCGGTGAGAGCAATTCCAAAACGGCCACCAATTGCTCGTCGGGGCGATGGTAAATCTCGATGAACGTTTCGCGAAACTCTTCACTCTCGATCGTGATCGGCAGCGTGACCGGTTCCAAAGTCGCCACGTTCGAATCCGAGTCCGACGGCCCCGACCACGTTTGCCGAGCGGTCTCGCGGTAAGCAATCGCGACGTCCGGCCCGATCAGTTTCCCGTAGCCCGGCTTGTACTCGATCAGGTTGACGCGCTCGTTCATCCGCGCGGAATAATGATCCGGCAACGCATCAATAATCGCGTCGCGCCAGTACGTTACGAAGCTGGAATGAAAGTCCGGCCAAAGGTTCTCCCATTCGATGTAGGGATCAACTCCGGGAAATCGGCTAGGCATGTGACACCTCGATAACACGACGATTGAGTCGGATAGCAGTATATCCGCCGGGAAGGTCAACTGGGAGTTGCCGTGGCGGCATACTTTCGATTGTTCCGATTGTTCGGGGTCAGGTCTTCAAATTTCATTTTTGGTCACACAATCCACCCCTGACTCTAATTCCACGTCGCCATTCCAATTCACCTCGCGCCCATTCGCGAGGCCAAAAATGAAATTGCAGGTTCGTCGTCAGCAGCGTGCGATCTTCCAACCGTTCAGTGAGCGATCCGACTTCTTGAGGAGTCCGGGAATGTCCGCCGCTCAACCAGCGTCCTCGCCGATGTTCATTCTTTCGGAATCGAACGTGTCGGGAATGACTCTGTCCGATGGTTGTTCGATTGAAATCAAGCGTCTTGTCTGACTGTGGGAAGGTTCGATAGATTGGGCTTATGATTCAGACACATCGCACCACATCGCGTCCCGCTGCGCCGCCGAATCGTCCGGAAGCTAATGTTCGGATGGCGGCGATTCGTCGTTTCGCGCGGCAGGTGGCCGAGCATTTTCAGCCAGAGAAGATCGTGTTGTTTGGCTCGTATGCGTGGGGAACTCCCCATGCGGACAGTGATGTGGACATTCTCGTGATCATGCCGACTCGCAATCAGCACGACCAAGCGGTTCGCATTCGCCGTGACGTCTCGGCACCATTCCCGATGGACCTCCTCGTCCGCACGCCAAACAATCTCGCCTGGCGGCTTGAAGAGGGAGAGTCGTTTCACACACAGATCATGACGAAGGGAAAGGTCTTGTATGAAAAGAGCGACACGCGAGTGGGTTCGCAAGGCCGAAGCCGACTATCGACTCGCCGAGGCCATCGCTCGCGGCAGTGAACCGTTTCATGATCAGCTTTGCTTTCATTGCCAGCAATCTGCTGAGAAATATCTGAAAGCCCTGATGGAGGAACTTGGGCAGTCCGTACCCAAGCTCCATGACCTCGACCGACTTGCAACCCAACTTCAGCCGTTCCATCCGACTCTGAGCGTGTTGCGGCATGGCTTCCTGATGCTCACCGATTTTGCCGTCGATACGCGATACCCCGGCAACTCAACGACCAAGCGCCAAACATTGTCGGCACTTCGTTGGGCAGCCCGAATCCGCGACACCTGCCGACTTCTGTTAGGCATGCGCCCACGTCGGCCTGCGAAGGAACTGAACTAAGGCAGGTCTTGACGCACGCGCGTCCATATCGAATTGTCGCCAAGGCTGCCGCGCAGCATCGACTCGTATTTTTGTTCCTTTCAGAATCATCATTCAGGGATCATGCGTATTTACGCGTCCTGTAGTTCGACAAACTGGCTTTCGACCGAAGGCACCGGGACTGATTGTCCGGTGTCGCGCAGGTCAGCAATGTGCAGCGAGATCGCTTCCGGTGACGCATTCAACACCTCGCCAACCTGCGTCGTCGTTATCACTCGTCCTCCACGAGCATCAAGCGTTCGATCTCCGTGGTCTTGAAGCCCACGGCCATCGGCTGTC
>CAYSHJ010000874.1:0-10163 GCA_964430385.1 uncultured Planctomycetaceae bacterium | reverse complement strand
GACCAACGCCGACCCGAAGAAGCGGGACGCGCTCGTCGATGAATTGCTGGGAAGAAAAGAATTCGTCGAGATGTGGGTGATGAAGTGGGCCGAACTGCTCCAGATCCGCACGAACCAACAGATCACCACGAAGCCGATGTTGCGGTACTACGAGTGGCTGCAAGAACGAGTCGCCAAGAACTATCCGATGGACAAGATGGTCCAGGAACTTCTTTCGGCCAAGGGTGGCACATTTGCGAACGCCGCGACCAACTACTACCAGATCGAACGCGACACGCTGAAGACTTCCGAAAACGTCGCTCAGGTTTTCATGGGGATGAGAACTCAATGTGCTCAGTGCCACAACCATCCGTTCGATCGTTGGACGATGGACGATTACTACAGCTTCGCCGCGTTCTTCTCGCAGATCGGCCGAAAGCAAGGTGAAGACCCGCGGGAGATCATCATCTTCAACGCCGGCGGCGGTGAGGTGGCTCACCCAGTCGGCGGCCGGCAAATGAAACCGAAGTTCCTCGGTGGAGCCGTGCCGGATGTCGCCGGCAAGGACCGCCGCGAAGTGATGGCGACTTGGCTGGCCTCGAAAGAGAACCCGTACTTCGCCAAGAACCTGGCAAACATTGTCTGGTCGCACTTCTTCGGCCAAGGCATCATCGATCAAGTCGACGACGTAAGAGTCAGCAATCCGCCGTCGAACGCCGAACTGATCGACGAACTCGGCAAGAAATTCACCGAGTACAACTACGACTTCAAGAAGTTGGTCCGCGACATTTGCACCAGCCGCATCTATCAGCTCTCGACCAAGACGAACGAGACGAACGCGCTGGACGATCGCAACTTCTCGCACGCAACGCTACGCCGCATCCGCTCGGAAGTGCTGCTGGATTGCATCACGCTGGCGACGCAAACCCAAGACAAGTTCGGCGGCCTGCCGCTCGGCTCGCGAGCCGTCCAGATCGCCGACGGCAATACCTCGACTTACTTCCTGACGACGTTCGGCCGAGCGACTCGCGACAGCGTTTGCTCGTGCGAAGTGAAGATGGAACCCAACCTGTCGCAAGCCCTGCACCTGCTCAACGGCGACACCATCAACACCAAGATTCAGCAAGGCGGCCTCATCGACCTTCGCCTGAAAGAAGGCAAGACGCCGCAGCAAATCATCGAAGAATTCTACCTCCGCACGCTGACTCGCAAACCGACAGAAAAAGAAATGGCCGCCCTCAACGGCGTCCTCGTCAACGAGAAGGATCCCAAGCCCGTCCTCGAAGACGTATTCTGGTCGCTGCTGAACTCGCGGGAGTTCGTGTTCAACCACTGATCGCCGATAGACGAAGTGGTGAAGAGTTTTGGGAATGTGACGAGTTTCGTAGGTTGGGTCTCTGCCCCGACCCTGCCTTTCAGAACGATCGGCTCAGAGAGCCAATCTACGTGTTGGGAGTTCGAGTCATGACAGTGAAGTGCTATTCGTGGTTTGGCGTCGCGAGTTTGGCCTGCGGTCTGTTGATGAATTTGACATCCACCGCTGCCGCGGCCGACGCTCCCAAGGTCACATACGCCGATCACGTCCTGCCGATCCTGCGAGCCAAGTGCTTGAGCTGCCACAACACCGACAAGAAGAGTGGCGGCCTCGACCTGTCGAACTTCACGGCCGTGAAGACAGGTGGTGGATCGGGAGAGATATTTGATCCGGGCAACTCCGGCGCGAGCATCTTGTGGAAGGTCATCAACCACGAAGAAGAACCGAAGATGCCGCCCAACACTGAGAAACTGCCGGCGGAGATGCTGGCCGTCATCAAGAACTGGATCGACGGCGGAGCACTCGAAACGACGGGCAGCAAAGCGCTCGCCGGTAAGAAGCCGAAGATGGACCTCAAGCTGGCCGCCGCTCCGACAGTGCGGCCGGAAGGTCCGCCGCTGATGCCGGAACGCATGAGCCTCGCGCCGGTCATCAAAACACGCACGACGACGGCGATCACCAGCCTCGCGGTCCATCCGTGGTCGCCGCTCGCGGCGGTGCCAGGGCAGAAGCAAGTGCTGTTGTACAACACGGCGACGCTGGAATTGCTGGGTGTGTTGCCGTACCCGGAAGGCATTCCGCAAGTGCTGAAGTTCAGTCGCAGCGGACAACTTCTGATGGTGGCGGGCGGTCACGCGTCGGCACAGGGCAAGGTCGTGATCTTCAACGTGAAAACCGGCGAACGAGTCGCCGAAGTCGGCGATGAACTCGACACCGTCCTCGCGGCGGACATCTCGCCCGATCAATCGCTGATCGCACTCGGTGGCTCCGCGAAAATGATTCGCGTCTATTCGATCGCCGATGGCTCGAAGCTCTGGGAATCGAAGAAGCACACCGACTGGGTGACGACGCTGGCTTTCGCACCGGACAGCGTGCTGCTCGCGACGGGCGACCGCAACGGCGGCGTCTTCGTGTGGGAGGCCGAAACCGGCCGCGAGTTCCACACGCTCAAAGCACACACCGCGATGATCACCGGCTTCTCGTGGCGGCTCGACTCCAACATCCTCGCGTCATGCAGCGAAGACACGACTGTCCGTCTGTGGGAAATGGAGAACGGCGGCAACGTCAAAGGCTGGGGAGCTCACGGAGCCGGAGCATCCTCCGTCGATTTCGCTCGCGACGGCCGAATTATCTCCGCCGGCCGCGACCGAGTTGTCAAGATCTGGGATCAGAACGGCACCGCCGTGCGAGCCTTCGAGGCGATGGCCGACCTCGCTCTGGCCTGCGCGATCTGCAACGAAACGAACCGCGTCATTGGAGCCGATTGGACCGGAGCGATCCGAGTCTGGAACGCCGCCGACGGAGCAAAGATCGGCGACCTGACCCCGAATCCGCCGACACTCGACGAACGTCTCGCTGCCGCGAACACCGCGGTTCAAGCCACAACCGCCGAGGCCAAGGCTGCGACCGACGGCTACACCGCCGCTCAAGTCGCCGCCGTTAAAGCCACGACCGATCTCAACACCGCCAACACCAAAATGGCGGAACTGACTAAGGTCGTCACCGACACGTCCGCCGCCGTGGTGAAGAGCAAAGAAGCCATCGCCGCCGCGCAAGCCGCTCACGATGCCGCTGCGAAGGTCGTCGCGACGCTCGATCCAGTCGTCCCCGCGCTGACCGACTCGGTCACGAAGGGAACCGAAGCCGCCGCGAAGAACGCCGACGACAAAGAGATCGCCGCTGCCGTGACCGCACTCAAGGCACTGCTCGACAACCGAGCCACCACGCTCGCCAACAATAAGAAGGTCGTCGCTGACAAAGTGGTCGAATTGACCAAGGGCAAAGAACAACTCGTCGCCCAAGAGAAACTCATTACCGACACCAACGTCGCGCTCGAAGCGGTCAAAAAGACGATTCCCGATCTGACTGTCGCTGACAAGACGATGACCGAAAAGGCGGTTGCCGCCAAGGGCGTCGCCGATGCCGCGACCGCGAAGCTGGCAAATGCTCAGACGGATGTCGCGCGCTGGACAGCCGAGATCGACTTCGCGACGAAGCTGAAAGTTCTCGCGGAAAAGAAAGCCCTGGTCGAACCGCTCGTCGCCGCCGCTGATGAAGCTCAAGCCGCCGTCAACAAGATGAAGACCGACATCGCCGCCGCTCAACAAGTGGTTGCGACGTCCCAAAAGGGAGTCGATGACGCGAACGCCGCCGTCAACACAGCGAAGCAAGCTCTGACGACCGCCGCGAACGAACATCAAACCATCACGACCAACGTGGCCGCTCTCGAAGCTGCGTTGCCGGCATTGAAGGAAGCGCATGCCAAGGGAGCCGAAGCCGCCGCCAAGGCTCCGAACGACAAAGAACTCGCCGCCGCCGCCGAGTCGTTGAAGACCGTTCTCGACAAGCAAACCGCGAACCTGACAACCGCCAAGACCACGCTCGCCGAGAAAGCGGCCGTCGTCGAGAAAGCCAAAGTCGTCGTCGCCGAAATGGAAAAGAAAGCCGCCGAAGCCGTCGCCGTGCTCACTGCCTCGAACGCCAAAGTCGCGGAACTCACCGCCGCGATGAAGCCCATCGAAGATAAGTTCGCCTCCGCCAAGCAAGCCGCCGACCAAGCCTTGCAGCCCGTGACAGCCTTGCAGCAAGAGATTCAGAAGCTGAAAGAAGTGAAGCTGTAGGAGAAATCGCAATGTCCACGACAGTGGTCCTGAACGATGATCTTGCGAGACGCTTGCAATTGGACGCGGATGAACTGCGGACGACGGTTGATTCGATCGCGAATGGTCTGCTGGAGCGTCTGTCTCCACCGCCCGTTGTGAACGATGACGCGGTCTTGTCTGCGATCGTGTCGACGATTCGCAACACCCCGGCGGGCCCGACTGCTCTCCGTCCGGCTCGAAAGATGCCCGATCATTCGTTGTTGCTTCCCGAGGACAGCGAAGGCGAATTCAACGAGCCGCAATGGAATCGTCAGTGGGCGGCCGACATCGAGTCCGCGATGAAGGCTCGTTCGCTGCTCAATGAAATGGCCGAAGGACGTGGATAGCCGACATGGCCAGCAATCTCTTGGACGCGAATCATGCCCGATTATCGTCTGGACAACCAACGAATCGGCACCACTGCGTTCGCGTGGCTCTGCGTTGAAAGAGCGAGTGAGATTCAAGCTGCGCTGGCAAAGTGCAATGCCGAACCAGCACGCAGTGAAATCCAAGCGCGGCTGTAAACGGCAATGATGACGACACCGTTCGTCCCTTGACTGTCTACGAAGTCAAAGAATAGGAACGAACCTATGAAACGCCTGACTCGAAATCGGCGACTCACGTCGAACGAGATCGAGCGAGACCGATCCATTCGCGCGGCGGTCGTTTCGAGCGATTTGAGTGGCCATTCGTTTGCACCTTCATATTTCAGATGCAGATCAGCAAGTCGGATTCCCGCCATTTGAGTCGATCTCGGGGGGAATTGTACTGCTCTCGAATCGGCCCACAACGGACTTGAAAGACATGGTCGACTCAGCTTCCTTCCCTGCGGCGCTTTTAACGGAATCACCTGCGCCGAATCCGCCACACACTGCGAATGTCTGGCTGAGCTTTCTCGGCAATGCCCAGACTCACGACCGTCTGCTCCACCGAATCACTGGCGTCATAACCCAGTTTGGCGACCAACCGGCAACTGCGACCGGCTGATCGCCTACGAAAGAATGTCCTCAATCACATGGCCGTGGACATCGGTCAGACGGCGGTCGATGCCGTTATGCCGCATGGTCAGCTTCGTGTGATCGATGCCCAGCAAATGCAGGATGGTGGCGTGCAGGTCGTAGCACCACGTCATGTCTTTCTCGGCCTTGAACGAGAACTCGTCGCTTTCACCGTGCGTCGCTCCCGCCTGGATGCCGGCTCCGGCCAGCCACGTGACGAACGTGCCGCCGTTGTGGTCGCGGCCAGTCGCGCTTTGCGTGAACGGCATGCGCCCGAATTCGGTCGTCCAAACGATGAGCGTGTCCTCGAACAACCCGCGCTGTTTGAGGTCGCGGACTAAAGCGGCAATCGGCTTGTCGGCGGAGCTCGCGATGAACGGCAATTCCTTGGGGATGTCGCCGTGGTTGTCCCAATTACCGGACGCGCCGCCCAGGCCACTCCAAACCTGCACGAAGCGGACGCCCCGTTCCGCCAGCCGTCGCGCGGTGAGGCAGCTCTTCGCGAAGTCGGCTGTCGGCTTGTCGTCGGTGCCGTAGGTCTTGTGAGTTTCTTCCGATTCCTTCGAGAGGTCCAACGCCTCGGGCGCGGAGAGTTGCATTTTTGCGGCTAACTCGAACGACGCGATGCGACCGTCGAGCCGAGAGTCTCCCGGTCGCTGCCGTTGATGCTCGCGATTGAGTTCGTCGAGGACTCGCAGTCCCGCGGCCTCACTTTCAGGTGTGATGAAGCTGGCGGACTTCGGCGGAAACAGATCAGAGATCGGTGCCGGCGAGTTTGGCCGGATGATCGTTCCTTGATGCGCGGCTGGCAGGAACCCCGCCGAGAAGTTGCCCGTGTTGTTGTACGGCAGGCCGCGGGCGTCCGGCAGCACGACGAACGTCGGCAGGTTGTCGGTCAGCCGGCCGAGGGCATACGAAATCCACGCTCCCATACAGGGAAAGCCGGGTGCCGTGAAGCCTGTATTCTGCATGTAACTGCCCGGCCCATGCACGTTGGTCTTGGACGTCATGGCCATCAAGAACGCGAGGTCATCGACAATCGTGGCCATGTGTGGCAGAACGCTCGACACCCATCGTCCAGATTCGCCATGTTGTTTCCATTCGAACGGACACTTCATCAATGGGCCGGGCAAGCTCGTTGCCGCGGCTTTCAGCCCGAACTCAACTTTCTCGCCATGCCGTTTATTGAGTTCTGGCTTGTGATCGAACGTGTCCATCTGACTGACGCCGCCATTCATGAAGAGCTGAATGACGCGTTTAACCTTAGCCTTGTGATGCAGCCCGCCGTTGAGTTCAGCCTTCGGCAACGGTCGTTCATCGGCCCAAGCATCGGCCGCGAACAGACTGCTGAGCGCGAGCGAACCGAAGCCGCCACCAGCGCACGCCAGAAACTCACGACGCGAAGGTCCAATTTTTGCATGGGTCGGAGGAGTTGAACTGAACATGACAGGTTTCCAACTTAAGCCGCGGAGCGGCGACATCGTAAAGCCTGGGGCGCAAGCCCCAGGAAAACAGGCATCACAGACCGCAAAGCCCCGGAGGGGCGACATCCTTTCACGCGATGTGTTCTACCTCGAACACATATCGCTCGTCGAATTCGACCTGATGCCGTATCAACAGCTTGAGAAACTCGTCCTTAAAGGACGTATTACGATGGTGAACCTCTTGAGTCTGAATGTATCGAGCGACAACCGGGATCTGAGACTGACTGACTGTGAACGCGGCGTAACCGGTCTGCCACTCGAATCGTCCAGGTTGCTCGAATTTTTCGTTCACGCACTTTGACGAATTCGACTTGATGAGCCGCAACACATCGGCAATGGCAATCGTCGGACTGAGTTTCGCCAAGATATGAACATGATCGGACATTCCGCCAATCTGCAATTGAATACCGTGGTTTTCACGGATGATGCCGCCAACGTACCGATACAAGTCCTCGCGGAAATCGGGGCCGATCAAAGCGTGGCGGTATTTGGTGCTGTATACGATGTGGTAGATCAGGTTGGTGAACGTGCTCGCCATACTGTATTCCCTCTGCGGGTACTGACTGGTTGGGGTGTTGATGTTCACAGCAAATTGGTGTACCAGGTCAGGACAGCATCGAACCAGTCCGAATCAGCGCCTACCCAAAGCAGCGGCGCGTAGACCGCCTCAAGCGCATCGTCACATATTCCCCAGGAATCTTCGCGGTCTGGAAAGCGAAGGAAAAGGAATTTGATCGTCCAGCACACCGGCCCGACGCTCAACACGTAGAGGGCCAGAGCCGCGACGAAAACGCCCCAACGTTTTGAACGCCGGCGATTCGGTCGATCGTCCTGCATGACACTCTCCGATCAAACGAAAGAGGCGGCAGCGGCAAGAGTGAGAGGCTATTTAGGCTTCGTTGGTGTCACATTTATTTCCATTGACTCCAACTGTTTCCCGAGTCGCGTGAGGTACCCCGCCTTAACGGGCACATCAAAAGCAATGTGAGCGTAAATTGCCGTCCCCTCATCGGTAAATCCAATCAACACGCTCATCGGTCGATTCGCCTCTGCGGGATGTCGCCCCTCCGGGGCTTGGTGAACTGGGCGCTCCGGTTCCTGGGGCTGACGCCCCAGGCTATACGATGTCGCCGCTCTGCGGCTGAACCGCCGAGGTCATTCTCGACGAAACCGCCGATCTTGGACAATCAATCCACAAACTGTTGAACAATCAATCCACAAACAAAAACTCATTGCTATTGAACAAGACCCGGCAGGCGTTTGCCATGCCGTATTGCCTCGCGTACTCCGCGAGGCTCCGTCGTTCGGCATCCGTCGGCGGTCGGAGCAACACGCGGCGAAACGCTTCCGCAATCTGTCGGTCGGTGTCGCCGTTCGCACCTGAAACTCGCAAAGCCAAGTGTTCGCTTTGTCGCACGACGAACTTGTTGTTGAGCATCGACAGAGCTTGCAGCGCCGTCACGGACGTGTTTCTCACCGGCGTCCATTGCGAGGCATCGGGGCAATCCATCGAGTCCATAAACGGATCTGGCAGCGTCCGAAAGACGAAGCGGTACACACTCCGACGAAAATTTTCCGGCTGATCGGGATCGAAGTTGGCGTAGTCGACATTCGGCGTCACGTGGATGCCGGGAGTCTCAATAAACTGCTTGGCCGATGGCCCGCCCATCTTCGGGTCGAGCTTACCGGTGACGAGCAAGATCGCGTCACGCACTGACTCGGCGTCGAGCCGCGTGCGGTTCGTTCGCCACAGGTAGCGATTGTCCCCGTCAATCGCCGTCCAACGGTCGTCTTGGCTGGAAGCTTGTCGATACGTCGCGCTCGTGACGATCAAGCGATGTAACCGCTTGAGTGACGATGTAGCCCCCGCCCTCGTGGCTGGATCGATGCCGTTCACCTCTCCTTTCGCGGGAACATGCGTTGCCGACGTCGGTTCGGCCACAAGGGCCGAGGCTACGAGTTCACATGCGAGCCAATCGAGCAATTCCGGGTGCGTGGGTCGCGACCCCATGCGGCCGAAGTCGTTCGGCGTGTCGACCAAGCCGCGGCCAAGATGGTAATGCCACACACGATTGGCGATGGACCGCCACGTGAGCACATTCCGCGCGTCGCTCAGCCAGCGCGCGAGGGCCGCCCGACGCGAACCTTCGTCGTTCGGATTCGGCAACTCGAAGCGTCCGGGCAATGCGGTCAGCGCGCTCAGCGCACCAGGCACCGCCGGCTCTTTCGGCTGAGCAATGTTGCCTCGTTCCAAAATGTGAACTGAACGCGGTGTTGCTTGCGCAGGAACGAGACTGGCCGCCGCGTACACCATCTGGATTTGCGGCAGCGACGCCAACGCGCGCTCCGTCTGTTGAATCAACACGAATCGCGCGAGCGTGGCTCGTTGAAGTTCGCTGCGTTCATTCGCCGGAATCTTCGAAGCGTCGACAATCTCTGGTGGCAACAAGTCCGACTCCAACGGCAGCGGCGCGGGAGCGGTCGTGACCGAAACTCGCGCCCGACCGATGAGGTGTCCGCCGCCGTGCAGTTGTTCCAGCACGACGGTCAGCACCGTACCGTCGGGATGCGAAATCGGCGGGGCGATTTCAAAGGCCGCTCGATGATCGCGACCAACCTCGGGATGGATGCCCCACGCCGTGCCATGATTGCCGTCGAGCGCGTGCGTGATAGTCCAGCCCTCTTGGTTGAAGTCCGCCTTCGGGTTCTTCAGTTCCACTGGCCGTGACTCACTGCTCTCTTTCTTCGCCGCTTCGGCGTTTTCACTCTGCCGCGCTCCGCCAGCCGGTGCCGCGAAGACCTTGATCTCGCTCAAATGCAGATTTCCATTGTCTTGTCGACCGGGTCCACGATGCGCCAGCGATTCGTCGGTCAACACTTCCAAACGCAAACCAGAAATGTTCGTCAGCGGGGTTGCGAAGGTCAGCGTGTAGGTGTCGGTTTCCGGTCGTTTGTCGCCGGCGAGGATGGAATCGTCCGGCTGCTTCGTGAGTGTGGCCCCATTCGCGGACTTCGCCTCCGTCGCTTCGAGTACCTGCCACAACAGTGGCGTGGCCGCGCGACGTGACTCCCACACGGCGACGGCTTGTTGCACCTCGGCCGTCATTAGCGAGGCGTCACTCTTGCCTTTTAGGCTGTTCAACCGAGCCATTTCTTGCTGAAGCTCACGGCGACGGTGAGCGACGAGTGGGTTGGGGTCATACGGGCGGTCGGCCTTGTCGACGCCGGCGAACACCGCTTGCAAGGCGTAGTGGTCCGCCTGCGTGATTGGGTCAAAAAAGTGGTCGTGACAACGAGCACAATGCGCCGTGGAACTCACGATCGTGCTCATCACCGTCGTGAGGATGTCGTCCCGGTCAAGATACTGTGCGATCTTCCGGTCGTCCGTGTCGTCGCGAATGCTTTGCAGCGAGCTTTCATCCCATGGCCCTGTCGCGAGGAATCCGGTCGCAACGATCGCTTGCGGATCGTCCGGAAAAAGCACATCGCCGGCGATCTGTTCCTGCACGAAACGGGCATACGGCAT
>CAYSHJ010000873.1:0-13391 GCA_964430385.1 uncultured Planctomycetaceae bacterium | reverse complement strand
GTCCACATCAATGCCTCGCGCGGCGATGTCTGTCGCGACCAGTACTGTCGCACGGCCAGACTTGAAGTTGGCGAGAGCCTTCTGGCGTTGAGCCTGTGTGCGGTTGCTGTGAATCGCGTCGGCGGCGAAGTTGCCGTCTTGCAGTTGCCGGGCCACCCTGTCGGCAGTGTGTTTGGTCTTGGTGAAGACGAGAGCGCGCGTGACTTCGGGTGTGCGCAGCAGGTGCCGCAGCAGGTGCGTCTTGTGCGGCTTCTCGATCAGGTACACTGCCTGCTCGATGTTGTCGGCCGTGGCCGTGACGGACGTGATCTCGATGCTCGCGGGATCGCGCAGGATTGTGTCCGCCAAATCACGAATCTCGCGCGGCATCGTGGCCGAAAATAGCAATGTCTGACGTTCGTTTGGCAACAAGCCGACGATCTCGCGGACGACGGGCATGAAGCCCATATCCAGCATGCGGTCCGCCTCGTCGAGCACCAGCACTTGGACGTGGCTGAGGTCCACGTAACCTTGCTCGCGCAGGTCCATCAACCGTCCCGGCGTGGCGACGAGGATGTCGATGCCACTCCGCAGCGCGTTCACTTGATGAAACTGGCTCACACCGCCAAACACGACCGTGTGTCGCAACCCGGAGCCTCGGCCGTAGGTCGCGAAACTTTGATCGATCTGCACCGCCAGTTCGCGTGTGGGTGCCAACACCAGCACGCGAATCTTGCGACGATCACGCGATTCGCGTCGCGGCCGCTTTCTTTCCTCCCCTTCCGAAGAAGGGGTCGGGGGATTTGGTTCCGTGAGCTCCAGCAGCCGATGCAGAATCGGCAGCGCGAACGCCGCCGTCTTGCCGGTGCCAGTTTGCGCCACTCCCTGCAAGTCGCGACCGGTGATCACGACGGGAATGGCCTGAGCTTGAATGGGAGTGGGAATCGAATAACCAGCCGCCGAAACGGCACGCACGAGAGGCTCTGCGAGCCCCAATTGGGAAAAGCTCAACGAAATTTTCCAAGCAAATGATGTCTGAACCCGATACGCCGGACGCAAGCCGCGTCTGTTTCAATCCGTCAAACGTGGCTACTCGTGGACAACAAGACGGCTTCTGTGAACCGTTCTGATCCAGGAAAACCAGCGTTCCGAGAGATGCCGTCCCATTCTTCAACGGGACGTTTCGGTGGGCTGAGTCATCGCCACAGGGTCCAGCGGGCGATGGGCAAGAAGTGGGACTGTAACGTGCGGCCCTCGGAAAAGCGATGCTGTTCTGCTGTGCTTTGCGAAATTGTTGGACAACCTGCATGACGACCAGGACATCTTGAACACCGCGGTGAAGTCAACTCTTCAACTTCGATCCGCTGGGATCATAGAACGGCTCGTCCTGAACGACCGCGTTAATCGTTCGTCCGTTGACTTGAATCTGGATGGTCTCTCCATTCTTCGCGCGATCGGCTGGAACCCAGGCCAAGCCGACCGTCCCTCCCGCAGCCGGCGAATAGCCGCAGGACGTGATGCGTCCGCCCAACTTGCCGTCACAGAGCACCAGCGATGCGAGGTCGGGCACGATGGTCTCCAACAAACGGAAGCCGACAAGCTTGTTGCGTGCGCCGTGTTGCTGAGCACGAGCCAACGCCTGCTTGCCGATGAAGTCGTCTTTGTCGAGCTTCACAATCCACGGCATGCCTGCTTCCAGCGGGTTCGACAGCGCATCGGTGTCGATGCCCGGCAGCAAATGTTTTTTTTCCATCCGTAGCACACGCTGAGCTTCCAGGCCGAACGGCGCGATCGAGAATTCGCGGCCGGCTTCGAGGATCGCTTCCCACACATGCAAACCGAACTGGCTGGGGATATGAATCTCGTAGCCAAGTTCGCCGACGAAGCCGATTCGCAGCACAATCGCCGATACGCCCGCGATCGTGCATTCGCTGGCGGCGAGATACGGCATGGCGTCGGATGCGAGATCGGCGTCGGTCAGTTTTTTCAACGCCTCGCGGCTGCGCGGGCCGGCGAGGTTCATCGCGGCGTAACTGCCCGACACGTTCGTCATCCGCACGTCCCACTGCGGCCGAGCGGCCAGCCACCAGCGGAACCAGCTATCAATCGCATCCGCGTTGCCGGTCGTCGTCGTCAGAAAGAACCGGTCATCACCCAGCCGCGCGATCGTGCCGTCGTCGAGCAGGATGCCCGCGTCATCGCAGATGACTCCGTATCGCACGCGGCCGATCTTCAAGTTCGCAAATCGATTCGGGTAAATGAACTCCAAAAACTTGACGACGTCCGCCCCGCGCAGCTCGATCTTGCCGAGCGTCGAGACATCAATCAGCCCGGCTCGCTTCCGCACGGCTTCGTATTCCTGAGCGACCGACGAATACACCTGCGGCCGTTTCCAATTGCCGGCGTCCCCCATCTTGGCCCCGGCCTTCTCGTGCCAAGCATGCATCGGCGTGCGGCGGACCAGGGAGAAATGCAACGCCCGCCCCGCCAACACTCCCAGCGGCAGCGGCTGCTCCGGTGGCCGAGCGGTCGTGACTCCGGTCTCCGCAATCGACTGCCCGTTGTGCCGAGCACAAATCGCAATCGACGCCGCCTGGCACATCTTCCCCTGACACGGCCCCATGCTGACCGTCGAATACCGCTTCAACGTCTCGATGTTCGAGTAGCCTTCGTCGATCGCATCGCAGATGTCTTTCTCCGTCACATCCTCGCACAGACAGACGAATTTCTTTTTGGCCCCCGATGGCGAGACGTAGTGGCACGAAAGTGCTCCAGCAACATCGACATTCTGGCTAGCGGGTGGCGTCAGCCCCCCGGTCGGGAACAAACTGGCTTTCGATTGACTCGCCCGATCAACCGGGGGGCTGACGCCCCCCGCTAGCCTTGGGTCATAAACAGCTAACGCGGCGGCCGCACCCGCCCGTTGCCCGTCCGATGCAACGTCATGCGGATCGAGCAAACCGTTTACCGCTCCGGCCGAGTCCATCGCCGGAACGTGCTTGATCACGACGGCCTGATCGAGCGCCGCGTCGTACGCGAGCTTGCAGCCGTTCTGATACAGCAACGAATTCGCGGGTGTGAAGCCAACCGCTTGCACGATCCAGCGACACGAGATTGACTGCCTCGGATGTCCCGCCAGCGGCGCGATCACCGCGCCGTTCACATGCCGTGATCCACTCGCCGAGATCACGGTGTGGCCGCGATACGTACGGATGCCGTCCGCTGGCTCCGGCGGATTGTCGCGTACATCGACAATCGCGCTGATGCGCGTTCCGGCCGCCGCGAGCTGGCGGGCAACGCGATAGCCCTGAACGTTATCGGTGACGACAACCGCCGCGCCAGGGAAGCGGCATTTGTCGAGATGCAACAGACGTTGCACACCGCTTGCCAGCATCACGCCCGGCAAGTCGTTGTTCTCGAAGACCAGCGGTCGCTCCCAGCAGCCTGTCGCGACGATTACTTGAGCCGCGCGCAGTCGGATCATCCGCCGGCCTTGTTGGATCCCTAGATAGTTTCCCTCGTAACAGCCGAAGACGACGGCGGAGGAAATCACGGTGAGGGCGGGATGCTCGGAGACTTGGCGGACCAAGTCGCGCAATGAAATCAGCCGGAACGCGCTAGCGTCCGGTTCAACAGCAGCCGAACCGGACGCTAGCGCGTTCCGGCTGATGTTGAATTCGGCCAATTCGGGATCGTGTCGCAGGTGCCCACCGAGCGCCGGTTGTTCGTCGATGAGCGTGACGGTCACTCCCGCTTCGGCAGCGGCGAGGGCGGCGTGCAATCCGGCCAGGCCGCCGCCGATTACGGCGACGTCGGTGCAGAGGTTTTGTTTGTCGTACACGCCCTCCGCACCGTGCTCACGGTTAATCGTGCCAAGGCCGGCGATGCGGCGAATGATTTTCTCCCAGACCGGCCACATCCAGCGCGGCTTGTACATCCGCTTGTAGTAGAAGCCGACCGGCATGAAGTGGTGCAGCTTGTCAAAGATGCGAAGCAGGTCGAACTTCACCGACGGCCACGCATTCTGCGATTTGACAACCATACCCGGCTTCGCGGCCTGTGTGCAGATGCGGACGTTCGGAGTGCCATCGACCGTGCAAATGCAATTCGGGCAGCGGCCCGACATGCAGAGCAGCCCGCGCGGGCGGTGATACTTGAAGCTCCGCGAAACGATGTGCTCGCCAACGGAGTGCAGCGCGCCGGCGACCGTCTGACCGGACTCAGCGCGCACGCGGTGACCGTTGAATTCAAACTCGATTGATACCTCCTCGGCTCGGCAAACGGCGAGAGTCTCGTTTTTTTGAGAAGATTTTGGATTGCTCAGCATCTGGTGCATTGACTCCTGGTAGGAAGACTTCTGGGCAGGCGGTGCATCTCAGTCGTCTCTCATCCGATCAATCCCCGCCGGACGCAAACCAAACTCCGTTCCGGCGTCAATCAGCACCTCCCAAAAGAACTCCGCCGAGTCGCTGCACACGTGCAAGTCAAACCGATCCGCGAATCGGCCGAAGAGCGTGTTGACTCCGAAGATCGGTCCTTGGCAGCACGCCTGTGCCGGCAGCGTCCGCTCGCGCAAGTCAACCGCCGTGACTTTGTTCAAAATCCGTTCCGCGCCCGGGCCAATGAGAGCGAGCGAAGCCCAGCCACCGGTGACATCGAGCGCATTCGTGCTCAGCGAGACCTTACCGAAAACAATCGCCCGGCTCGGCGTCAACCGGTAGACATGTCGTCCGCCATCGCTGTGAATCCGCCGCAGCGGCACGTCGGCACCACACAGCGCGACCAGTGCCGAACCTGTCTCCGGTCCGTTGATCTCGCATGTCGGCCAGTGCGACAGATCGACCAGCGCGTTGCCCGCTTGATCCGGCGGCTGCGGATAGCGGACAGCGGCCTGCCAACCGTCGATGCATTCCAACGTCGCGCCCGACTGACGATGCACTTCCAGCAGCGGCCCACGAGCTATCGGTAATGTCACGGTCATCACTTGTCTTTCTTCGCTTCTCTGCTCTGCAGCGATTTTGATTCCGTCGACAATGTTGCAGCGATCGGTTCTAAGCCACCCGACGCCTCCGCTTGCGCAGCGAACCGCTTGGTTTCCAGCACTTGGTTCGTCCGAGTGTCTCGGCGGACGAGGAACCACAGTTTGCAGGCGGAGCGGTGATACCACCATTCGGTCTGCTCCCCGGCGATGTTCGGTCGGTTGTAGAGATACTCGGCCCATTCCCGCTCGGTCGCCGAGCCATCCGGCCGCTGGCGCGGCGTCCCGCCGTAGTGATACTCCCACACGGGCCGGCATCCGCAGTTCGGGCAGTCGATTTGAAAGGACATGTTGGTTCCTAATGACGAATTCCGAAATACCCAATGACGAAAGAATGACGAAGCTCGAATGACGAAATGGGATTGCTGTGCGTTGCTAGAGGCTCAAGTACCAACCCTCGTCGATTTCAACCTTTTCAACCACTTCGGTCTTCACCCCTAACTGAAGTTCCTTCAATTTGTCTGCCAAAAGATCGCCGTCGATCAAGTCGATCGGCGGCGCACCGTTACGAGTCGCTTCCTTCACCGCATCGCGAGTGAATGTGCCCGTCGTGATCAACAAACCTTTGTCGGCCCGTCCGACCATCGCGCCGCGAAAATCGCGGACATGACTTGGTGTGACAGCGCCTTGATATCGCTTGCATTGGAAGACCACGTGAAAGCTGAGGATACCACTGAGGCGAACGATGCCCTTTCCATCAATCCCGCCGTCACCCGACCTGCCTGTCACCTCAAGATGAACGAAGCCACATTCGCGAAGAAGCCGCATTGCGAGTCGCTCAAAAGCGGAGGGGACAATCTTTTGAGTGAGAATGCGATGAAGTTGTTCCCGCCATGACTGAACTTCTTCGGGAATGTCATCGGCATCAATTTCGTCGTCGGTGAGTTCGCGTTTTCGCGACTCGCGTTCCGCACGGCTAAGTTGTTGAACAACGCGAACAATTTCCTGAGAGTCGATTGTTTCGATGTGGCGTTTATCGGGTGCAATCGCCCAAACACCACGACTGGAGTTTTCAATCAATCCATATTTCTTGAGATACGTGCGAGCCCAAGCCAGGCGATATTGCATCTCACTCTGACTGCTCTTCTCAGGGTTATGCGGCTGATTCGCAACCTCCTCAGAAAGTCCAAGAATCTCGACGGCCTTCTCGTCGATTTCTTCAATTGATCCAGACCCACCCAGGTCTTTGAGTGTCTGAAATACAGGCTGCATTAGTTGGTCATAGGACGGTATGCGGCTCATGACGGCAAATCCTAGTTGGGTAACTCACCTTGGAGTTTGGTAAACGCAGGACCGAACTTCGTCCTTCGGGATTCGTCATTTCTTCCGGTATATCGCCGCGAAGATTAAATGTAACTCTTTGGCTTCTTGCCAGAGCGTGCGAGCTTCGTCGCGAATTTCCGGAACGGCTCTGGCGATCAAGCGGAGGAAGTGTTTGGATTCGCGGGCCTCACGTTTGGAAATCGAAATCTTGTGGCGGAAGTCTTTCTTCGAGACGGCATCGTCTGCTTCACAGTAGTTGGCTCCGATACTCGACGATGCTCCAATCAATTGGTCAACCAGCCGATTCGTCAGTGGCCCAAGCGGCACTTTCTTGCATAGGTCGATGACTGCCTCGCCAAACCGCGCAGACCGCTCCTCAAGGTCAAACGGCCGATCATTCGAACTCGGATTCTGATCTGGACCATTCGTCATTCGGATTTCGTCATTCTTTCGTCATTGGGTATTTCGGAATTCGTCATTCATAGAGACGTCAAATACTGCTCGACTTCCCAGGCCGAAACCTGCTTGTGGTAGCTCTGCCATTCGTGGGATTTCAGGTCGATGAATTCGTCGGCGATCACACCCAACGCTGACTTCACCACGGTATCGTTGCGGAGTTCTTCGACCGCCTCGTTGAGTGACTGCGGGAGCAACTTGATGCCGGAGTCGTCGATCTCGGCAAGCGTGCGTTGATACAGGTTGCCGAGGTTCGGTTCGCCCGGTTCGAGTTTGTTTTCGATGCCGTCCAGCCCGGCGGCCAGGAACGCGGCCAATGCCAAATACGGATTGCAGCCGGCCGAGACGGTGCGGTCTTCGCAGTGGCCGGGGCCGGCGACTCGGATCATCTGCGTGCGGTTGTTGTCGCCGTAGCTGGCGAACGCCGGAGTCCAGTTGAAGCCCGATCGGCTGGACATCAAGCCGGCTCCGACCTGTAGCCGCTTGTAGCAATTGACCGTTGGGCTGGTGACCGCGCAGATCGCTCGCGCGTGGTGGAGGACTCCGCCGAGGAAGTAATACGCCAGCTTCGACAAGCCGAGTCCGCGCGGATCGGCGTGATCGAGGAAAACATTCTTGCCCGACTCGGCGGCGGCCAGATGAAAATGGACGTGCAAGCCGCTGCCGGTGCGGTCGGAGAACGGCTTGGGCATGTGCGTGACGATCGCTCCGTACTTCTTGGCGATCTCGGTGCTCAACATGCGAAAGAAGGTGACTCGGTCGGCGGTGACGAGTGCGTCTGCGTAGTTGAAATTGACTTCGTACTGCCCGTTCGCGTCCTCGTGATCGACTTGGTACGCGCCCCAACCGAGCTGATTGAGCGCGGTCGTCACGTCTTGCAGATAGCCCATTGCGGCGGACATCGAACGATAGTCGTAGCACGGCTTCACCAGCGTATCGACCCCCGCCGGATCCCACGGCCGAATCGAACCGTCCTGGCTGCGGGTCACCAGAAAATGCTCCGGTTCCATGCCGACGTTGAAGACGTAGCCTTTCGCTTTCACCTCGTTCAACACGCGCTGCAAATTGGTTCGGGAGCAAAACGGATGCGGCTGATTGTCCACAAACAGATTCGAGGCGAACCGAGCCGTATTCGGCAGCCACGGCAGCGGCGTGCAGGTGGCGGGATCAATCCGAGCCATCACATCGTGCCCGTGCGGCCCTTGCCCGATGCCCCACATCGCTGCACCGGCAAACCCGGCACCGACATCCAGCGCGTCGTCGAGACACGACGCCGGAACCATCTTGCCTTTGGCGGCTCCGTGAACGTCCACGAATTGAACCAGCAGGAATTCAATCTTGTCCTGTTCGAGACGCTTGCGCAGAGCATTGCGGTCGTTCATGGTGTGCCTCGGTGTTGTGGGATCGCGAAATCGGCTATGAGCGCGGGACAGGATCGTATCGCTGACTCGAAACGAGGTTCAAGTAGGCCGATGTTTCGGACACGGCGAAGCCGGGATACACTGGCGACATGCGAAAGATGACTCGGAAGGATGCTCAGGAATGGCGGAGACGGTGGCGTGCTGTCGATGCTCACCGCATCGAGGAACTTCGCACGATGTCGGTGGCGGAAAAGTTGCGCCAGCTTGCCGAGTTGATGTCCACGCCGGTCTCAGCCGAGTGGCTCAAGAAACGCGAAGCGGAAGTGAAAGTTGTTCGTGAACGCTGGGTGAAATTACGAAAAGCCTATGGCTGCATCGAATGATGCGTCCTTCGTCACTCGGTTTTCTGCCAATAGTGCAGTCCCGCGACGAGGCAATCCTCCAACCAATTTCCAAATCTTCGTTGGACCGCTAAGCCATCTTCACTGTACACGAACTCGAATGGTTCGACGCATAACGTGACGACCTCGCTGAAACCGTTATCGCCGTCTTCCGTTTGGTCCCGCGTGTACCCTAACGCGGAGCACCCCAGCACTCCTGCTTGCTCTGGGCCAATGCCATGAAAAGAAAACAACAGTTCTGTTCGGTGATCGGTGATAATGGCGAGTCTAACCCAAGTCTGATACCTGCGACGGTCGGCGAAGTAACCGAGTTTCTTCGCTGCCTGCACTGTTTGGTGGTAGAAGTAGTGTGCGCGATCTGAGCCACAGTCAGCGCCGTCAGCCCAGCACCGGTAATTCGGTCCTTCAACTTGGATGGCCTCGGTAATATCTCTGGCAACTGATTCCAGACGCTGCAAAGCAAAGAGTTGCAGGGCGTCTGCGATCGCGAATGATGTCTCCACAAGCTTTTGCCGAGTCAGACGCTGCTGGCGAAACTTCAGCTTGACAGCATCAAGGATTCCGGAAACGGCATTCGCTTCGCTGATGACGGACGCACTCACACGAAACGCCTCGCGAATTGCCTGCCGTTGTAAGAGGCCGATGAAGTCCACCAACGGTCGTAGATTTCCTTCATCCGCCTGACGAAGTGCGGCGATGTAGTTTTCGTGGTCACGGCGCGTCACCACGAACGGCAACCAATTTTCCTTGAGCATCACCAATGTTGCGAGGCAACGAGCAACGCGGCCATTGCCGTCTGTAAACGGATGGATGATCGTAAACCGATGATGTAACCATGACGCTTCAATATCCGCAGGAACACAGTCCGCCACATGCCGCAGAGACATTTCGATGAGGCGGTCCATCTCTGACGCCACATGCTCAGGAGGACAATACTCAAACACCGTGCCATCGAGATGTTCAACATTGTTGGGCCACCGTTTCCATTCCCCTCGCGGAAGGTCTCTCGTAACCTCATTTCCCAGCGTGTCGCGTGCAATGTAAGTGAGTTGATGGGCTGTCAAGACTTGATGCAACTCTTTGATGTAGGACGTTCCCAGCAAACGCTGTCCAGAAACAAATTGGTACATCCCCATCAGCGCTTGGTGTTGGTCTTTGATCTTGGTAACGACGTCGGCTTCAGGCTGATCGGTGTCGTCGTGGGTCAGCAATGAAGCATCAAGCCCTTTTTCAATCAGCGTCTTCGTTCCTGCATCACTGACGTGATAAAGTCCCTCAATGACACCAGTCTCAATCGCCCACTGCCGACGCAGTCGGTCGAGGAAGTCCTGAAATAGCTGGTTTTTTCGTAGCTCATCTGCTTGTTCTTTCCAGACGTCTACCAACGTATGAGTCTGAGGACTGGCAAGGCTATCACGCCAGTCTTTTGGTAGATCGGTGATCGGTTCCCATTTCAAAACATGTGACTCGGCCATTAGGTATTTCCTCCTCTGACAATGGTCACATCCCCGGAATCCAATTTGTTCCGGCCAGCGGCACCTTCGCCATTGCCGCGGCTTCGATTGTCAGGGCGACGAGGTCTTCGCGTTCCAGGTGATGCACGTTGGATTTGCCGCAGGCACGTGCGAGCGTCGTCAGCTCCATCGTCAGCACTTGCAGATAATTCTTGAGCCGTTTGGCTCCCCATTCGGGGGTCATGCGGGCTTCGAGTTCCGGAAGCTGTGTCGTGATGCCAACGGGGCAGCGGCCGGTGTGGCAGTGATGGCAATAGCCGGGAGCCGTGCCGAGTTTCGCGTAGTCTTCAGTCGCGTCGATGTGTTCGCCGTCGTGGCAGTACGACGAGCTGTTGCAGCCGAGGGCCATGAGCACCGCCTGGCCGATTGCAACGGCATCGGCTCCGAGGGCGAGGGCCTTGGCCACGTCGGCACCGGAGCGGATGCCGCCGGAGATGATGAGCTGCACGGTGCCGAACACGTCCATCTCTTCGAGCGCCTGCACCGCCAGCGGCAGGGCGGCGAGCGTCGGGATGCCGGCGTGCTCGATGAAGCATTGCTGAGTCGCGGCGGTGCCCCCTTGCATGCCGTCGATGACGACGACGTCGGCTCCGGCTTTGACCGCCAGCTTCACGTCTTCGCGGACGCGAGTCGCGCCCATCTTGACGTAGATCGGGACTTGCCAGTCGGTGATCTCGCGGAGTTCGTTGATCTTGATGGTCAGGTCGTCCGGCCCAGTCCAGTCGGGATGCCGGCAGGCCGAGCGTTGATCAATCCCCGCCGGGAGCGTTCTCATGCCGGCGACCCGCGCGCTGACTTTCTGTCCGAGCAACATGCCGCCGCCGCCGGGCTTCGCGCCTTGGCCGATGACTAGTTCAATCGCGTTCGCTTTGTGAAGGTCGTCCGGGTTGAAGCCATACCGCGACGGCAGACATTGATAGACGAGCGTCTTGGAAGACTGTCGCTCTTCGGGCGTCATGCCGCCGTCGCCGGTCGTGGTGGAAGTGCCGATCTCCGTCGCCGCTCGACCGAGCGCTTCTTTTGTGTTGGCCGAGAGTGCTCCGAAGCTCATGCCCGCAATGGTGACGGGAGTTTCGAGTTCGATCGGCTTCTTGGCGAACCGAGTTCCGAGCACCGTCTTCGAGACGCATTTCTCACGATAACCTTCCAGCGGGTAGCGCGACGCTGACGCGGTCAGGAAGACGAGGTCGTCAAACGTCGCCAGCCTTCGTTTGGCTCCGAGACCGCGAATGTCATACAGCCCGTGTTCCGCAGCTTGGTGGATGTATTCCAAGACGTGCCGGTCGAACGTGAAGCTTTCTTCGCGATGAATGTGGTCGGTCATTTCAGTATTCCTGCCCCGCGTCGGCGTGCCAGTGATAGAGCGAGCGTTTTGAGGCGACTCGCTTAAACGACTTGGGATCACGTGCGATTCCGGCTTTCGCCAGCAACTCGCTCACGCGAGCGACGTCGGCACTGGTCATTGGTTCTTCTTGTGCATCGGCACCGAGGCTGTGAATTTTTCCACCGACGTAGATCGTCGCTTCGTAAAGCGAGTCACCGAGGCTTGAACCGGCGTCGCCGCAGACGACGAGCGTTCCGGCTTGAGCCATGAACGCGGACATGTGGCCGACACTGCCGCCGACGACAATGTCGCAGCCTTTCAGCGAGATGCCGCAGCGTGACGAGGCGTCCTCTTCGATGACCAGCAGGCCGCCGTGGCCGGAAGCTCCGGCGCATTCGGAGGCGCAGCCTTTCACTCGGACGGTGCCGGACATGATGTTCTCGGCGACGCTCCAGCCGACGTTGCCGTGGACGGTGATGTTGGCTTGCTTGTTCATTCCGGCCATGAAATAGCCAGCGTGGCCAAGGATGTCGATCTCGGCCGCCGCGTCCAAACCGACGGCGAGATTATGCATGCCGTTGGGATTAAGAATCTCAACTCGCACCGTCCCGCCAGCCGGCAGTTCGTGGTGCAGAAATTGATTCAGTTCGCGCACAGTCAGGCGGGTCAGGTCGAGCGGGATGACACGGTCCATGAATAGATCTGTTCCGGAACAGGTTCAAAGATGCGAGCGTCTTTCACACCGGGCAGGTGAGCGAGCGCACGATATTCGGACGAAATGGCGACGTACTCGTCGGTTTCGACGGCGACGGCCGGTTTGCAGGCGAACGGGTCGCGGACCAGAATCAGTTTGTCGGCGGTCGCCATCAGGAGCGTGAAGAAGCCGTCCAATTCGTCGAGGCCGCGCTCCAGCGCCGCTTCGAGCGTGTCCCCTTCGCTCATCCGCCATTCGAGGAAGCGGCAAGCCGCCTCGGTGTCGTTGTCGGTTTCGAAGCGGATCCCTTTTTTCTCCAGCTTGCGACGGACGCTGTACGGGTTCGAAAGCGAGCCGTTGTGGACGAGGCAAAAATCCTCGCCCGCCGTGAAGGGATGAGCGTGCGCGGGTGACACCGCTGATTCAGTCGCCATCCGCGTGTGTCCGACGGCATGAGTGCCACTGAACTGCGTGAAGTGATATCGCCGAGCGATCTCGGCGGGGTGCCCTTCGTCTTTGTAGACGTCGATGGCTCGGCCGGTCGAAAGCAGGTGCAGCGCGGGATGTGTTTCGATGAGCCACGCCCTAAGACGCACCGGTTCGACGGAGCCGATCAGCACCGCGTGGTTTTCCAGAGCACTCAGTTCGATCTGGCCGCCGATCCGAGCGGCAAGCTGTTGCTCAAACGTGCTCCAGTCGAAGCGGCGATCGGGAGCGTACAGGCTGAATCGACGCAGCGACGATTCGACCGGCTCGCCGAAAACCGCCAAGCCGGCCGAGTCGGGGCCGCGATCTCCCATGCAGGTCAACATCGGCACAACGTGCTCGCCCAGCGAACGACACACTTCCGGCTTCTTGGCAAGAAATCCCACGATGCCGCACATGCTTGACTCCGCCGAAGAGACATCACCCCACCGGGCTTGTCCCGGTGGGGACTATGAGTTCTTGACCGGTCGCAGGGTAAATCATCACGGGTTGGGATTCCATGCACTTGAAACGTGAGTCCGCGGCGTGTGTGATGGCCCCGTGATTCCAGTCCTAGCAACGTGAGGTGGTTCATGAGCGAATCAGTGCCAGAACGTCATGAGGCATCGCCTTCTGAGTCTGCCGATGTGTTGATAGACACAGCGGCACTGCGACCGGAGGAGCGGCAGTATCTGGACGAGCACTCGCTGAAGAAGCCGATGGGGACCGCGCAAATTTGGGCGCTGGGTGTGGGGGCGGTCATCACCGGCGAATACTTCGGTTGGAACGGCGGGTTGGGAGTCGCCGGGCCGACGGGGATGTTGATCGCGTCGCTGTTTGTGTGCGTGCTGTACATGGCCTGGGTGTTGGCGCTCTCGGAGTTGTCGGTGGCGATG
>CAYSHJ010000872.1:0-4553 GCA_964430385.1 uncultured Planctomycetaceae bacterium | reverse complement strand
AATCAGTCGTTGAGTCAGCTTGTCGAACTCGCCGGGGACGACGGCGAGTTCAGTCAGCTTGCGAATCACTTCGAGCCGGTCGTCGAGTTTGCTCGACTTCTCGAACACGCGCCACAAGGCCTCGCGCGCCTCATCAATCATGGCGAGCGGGGGGCGTAAGGCCGCTGATGCGTTTGCGGCTTTCGGTGTTCCATTCTTCTCGATCGATGGGGAATCGGACGTCGGATTGCGTCTGGACGCATCAGAGGGCTGACGCCCCCCGCAAGACTGGACGACAGGGGAGGCCAGCAACTGCTCGGTCAGTTTGAGCGCCAATCGTTTGTTCGTCGGGTTTTGCCGCGACGAACGTCGCAGGATTTGCAATGTTTCGGGTTGCAGATTGAATCGCAGGTACAGATCGGCGACGAACTCGGCGTGATCGGCGTTGCCCGGCGCGGCCGAGAGCAGATCGCGGCCGGCTTTCAACGCTCGGTCGCGGCGGCCGAGTTTGCTCTCCAACTCGGCGATCGCGTGGAGCGAGTCGACTCGAAACTTCCGATCCGCCGCGATCAGCCGTTCGTAAACGTCGATTGCTCCCTGCCACTGATTGTCGGCCGCGAGCATCCGCGCTGCCGCTTGCAAAAACAAGCTGACTCGCGGAGCGAGTTCGGCCGCCTTGTGTGCCGCCACCGTCGCCTCGCGCATGCGTGTGCCGGCTTCGAGGTATCTCGCAAGTCGAAACCATTTTGCGGCAGGTGAGCGGGGGGCGTCAGCCCTCTGATGCGTTCGATCTTTCTTCGGTGCTGGTTTCTCGTTGGACGCATCAGGGAGCTGACGCCCCCCGCTCGCCAAAGCGTCGCGCAGCTCTTCGATCACCGTTGTGAGCAACTCGGCTTCGGAAAGCAGGTCAATCTCGCGTTGCACGACGCGGTCGAAGGTCTCTGGTGAGTCGGCCAGCTCCGCCGCGAGCTGCAACGCCTCGCGAGCGGAATCGAACTGCTTCCACATCCGTCGCAGGTCGGCTTGTTGGAAGCGAAGCTCCAATGACTTGCGATCCAGTTCGCACGCGGCGTCGATCGTCTTCAGCGATTGGTCGCGAAAGCCCTTGCGGCCGAGCACATCGGCAAGCTGACCAAGATTTTCCGCCGAGCGTCGCGGCCCCTCGGCCATCGATCGCCAGGCCGCCAACGCTTCGTCATGCTTTTGCTGCGAGTGCAAGACATCACCCAACGCCTCGCGGTAATGCCGGGCTCCGGGCGTCAGCTCGATCGCGCGACGCAACAGTTCCGCCGCGTCGTCGAAGAGGTCGGCTTGCCGCATCAGCTCCGCGACCTGGCCCGCAACGACGGCGTCTTTCGGTTTGGCGTCGACCAACTTTCGCCAGATCGCAGCCGCGCGTTTCGCGTGATCATTGCTGGCGAGCGGGGTGCCGTTAGGCCCCCGGTTCGTGGAACGGTTGCCAGACTCCAATGTCACCGGGGGGCTAACGCCTTCCCGCTCGCCTGATTTCAAAATCAGAAATCCCCAGTTGCGAATGTAATCCGGATGATTCGGCTCGATCTTGTCGAGCTGCTCGTACTGTGCCACCGCCTCGGCGAATTTTTGGTCTTGCTCCAGCAGTTCGATCAGCTCCAGCCGGAGCACGCTCGAGGACGGTGCTTGCTTCCAAGCGGCTTCCAACCGTGATCGGGCTTCAGCCGACCGGCTCTGCCCGACCAACGCTCGCGACAACCGCACAACGGCATCCACATCATCCGGCCGCTTTTCCAGCCGAGCTTCGAAGTGCTTGATCAATCCGGCTTCATCGCCGTTCGCAACAAATGCTTGTTCGATCCGCCGACGTATTTCGCGAAACAACCAATGTTCCGGTTTGAGGCCGGCTAGTATTCGTTCGCTGTCGGCGAGCGCTTGCTCTGTTTGTCCCAGCCGCAAGCGGATGTCGATCGCTTCGAGTTTGAACTGCGAGTGCTTCGCCGGGTCTTTCGCCGCTTTGGCCAGAGCTTCAAAGCGAGGCAGCGCCGCCTCGATGTGCCCATCTTCGAGTAACGTCAGGGCGATCAGCTCCGGCACGCGCGAGTCGTTCGGGACGAGTTTTTCCAATCGCGTCCAAACCTCGACGACTTGGTCTCCTTCCGCCAATCGCTGCCGCACGCGACCGAGCGATCGAAAGATGTCGAGCAAGTCCACCGCCGCTGGCTTCCGCTGAATCGCTCGCTCGAACGCTTCGGCCGCCTGCGGCAGTTGATTCAACGTCAGCAAGCTTTGTCCCAGAACGAACGACGCCATCGCGTTCATCGACAGCAATTGCTCCGCGCGTGCAAACGCCTCGACCGCCGCTTCGGTCTCGCCGCGCGAATCGTCGATCAAGCCCACGACCATCCACGCTCGACCGGCATCGGTGGCTCGGTCGTCCGCGAACGCCGCGGCTTTCTGACGTTGCTGCCGAGCCAGCTCATCCAGCGTTCCAAGATCGCTGTGAAACTCGATGACCCGATCCAGCGCCGTCCCTTTGCGCGGATTCCGTTCGAGCACCATCAAGAACCGCTCGACAGTTTTGCTTTGCGCGTCGTCAGTGTCAGCATTTGGCGAAGAGCCTGCTCGCGATGTGGCCGCCGTCGGAGAAGCCGACGCGCGGCCGGTCGAGGTCGACGGCTCATCCGCCGTCACGGCCAACGAACTCGCCAGCCACACGCTCAGCGCTAACAGGCGAATGTGCAAGGTTGTGTCTCCGAGGCCAACTATACCAACGACGATTCAAGATCCATGAAGGACGGTACGGCCGGGATCTCAAGTCCGCAAGGAGAAGCATTTTCGCGACGTTCAGTCGCGAACTCGATCGTTTTGGGCCTCACTCCGGTGGGCGGCTTGCGTGGGTTGATTGGCTGCCATACAACAACCCCGCGATCCCGCGATTCGCAAATGGGCTAGAGGATTGACGACTTGCCCGGCGAAACGAACTCGATGAAACCCAATCGGCTGTCGCGCGGTAGGTCGGGTTTGCTGGATTGGGTCCGCGGTTTGTCGCGGCGACCGCGCGTCACTTCACTCCGAGAAATGGAACGAACATGAAACGTCTACTGCGAGTCGGAACCGTATTGCTGGCTCTGTCGACCGTGCTGCTGCCGCGATTGTGGCTGTTCGCCGCCGAAGATGAGGCGGTTCCGACGGACCGGTTGCTCCCGCCGGATGTGTCGGTGTATGTCTCGATTCCCGATGTTGATGAGTTGAAGGCTCGCTTTGCGAAGTCGTCGTATGGCGGCATCGCGCAGGACGCCGCGTTCGAACCGTTCAAGGCCGAGATCATGAAGGCGCTCGACAATGCGTCGGGCGAGGTCGAGAAGCATCTCGGCGTGACGTTGAAAGACTTGCTGGAAGTTCCCAGTGGCGAATTCGCGGCGGCGGTGCTGACGCCGCCGGGCAAGAAAATTTCGGCCGTGATGTTCCTCGATTTCGGCGAAAACAAGCAGACCGTCGATGCCTTGTTAGACAAGGGAGAGAAAGCCCTCGAAGAGCAAGGTGGGACGAGCGACGACGAAGAATATGAAGACACCAAGATCACAGTCTGGACGATCAAGAAGGATGCAGACGGCGAAAACACTCCGAACAAGTTCGTGTATTTCCTCAAGGACACGATGATCGTCATCGCCAGCGACCTGATCACCGCCAAGGGTGTCCTGGATCGCTGGGACGGCAAGCACTCCGACACGTTCGCCGACAACGATCACTACAATTTGATTCTTGAAAAATGCCAAACCGACGATGACGACGGCTTGCTGGTGTGGTTCATCAACCCGATGAGTTTAGTGCAAGCGGCAGTTTCGCAAGCGGCGGCCGCGAATCCGCAGCTCGCGTTGGTGATGGGCTTCTTGGAGCCACTGGGCGCCAACAGCATGAAGGCGATCGGCGGATCGTTCGACATGGCGACTGACGAATTCGATGGTGTGTCAAAGACGTTCATCGCGATCGAGCCGCCGACGAAAGGCGTTCTGAACATCTTTCAATTTCCGGTGGCCGAGCAGAAGCCGCCGCGGTGGGTCTCGGCGAATGCCAGCGCGTGGTTCTCGCTGAACTGGGACATCGCGTCCGCATATCAAGCCGTGGAGACGATGGTCGACATGTTCCGCGGCCCCGGCAGTTTGGCGGCCCTCATTGATCAAATCGCTCAGCAAGAAGAGGGACCGAAGATTCACCTGAAGAAAGACGTGGTCGACCTCATCGCCGGTCGTATTCAGGTGGCGGTCGAGCCTGGCAAGAAGAAGAGCGACGAGGAAACTTCAGGCCGCGTCGTGGTGGCACTCGGGCTGAAGGACGCGAAGAAATTTCAAGGGACGTTGGCAAAGATCGCCAAGGTTCCCGGCTTCCCGGGGAAGACGCGCGAGTTCAAAGGCTCGACGATTTACGAGTTCGAGGTGCCGAACTTCACTGGCGGTCTGGAACCGATGACGGCGGGCATGGCCGTTGGTCAGGATCAGTTGCTCTTCAGCAACGACGTCACCGCGCTGGAAGCCTCGCTCCGCGGCGACACTGACGGCGATAGCTTGGCTGAATCGCCGAGCTACAAACGGATCGCCGAG
>CAYSHJ010000871.1:0-2430 GCA_964430385.1 uncultured Planctomycetaceae bacterium | reverse complement strand
GATTTCGGATGAAATCCCAGAGCCGGGAGAAACGGAGGCAGGCTCTGCTGGGAAGCAACCTGCCAAGGGATATCTCGGTCTCCGATGCGCCAAGGGCGCGTCAGGCCCTGGCAGGGACTTCTCGGCCAGGGCCATTGTTTTGCACCCCTTGGACATCGGAGCCATGCCTTCCCAAATCCATCTTCTCAATTCCAATCATGGTTCTGAGTTGCGTCTGTGTACGCTTGAGTCGGAAGAACCAGATGCCAAGTGCTTTGGCGGTCGCGGTCATAACGCATTCCTTCCCGGTGAGAAGCCCGCCGCCTGAAGGCGGGACTACGAACTAGGACCACGATAGCATATTGGCCACACTTCGAGGGAGCCGCCATGACCGTTGAATTCTCCAGGTTGCCGTCTTGCACTCGACGCGACATTCTCAAGTTCGGGGCCTCCGGCTTGTTGGCCGCGACCGGCGGACGCCTTGGAATTGCCTCGTTGTTCGGGCAAGAAAAAGGCGAGCGACCAACTCAGGCCGACGGCGTGACGGTCGTCAATCCGCGCGGCCGAGTGCCGGTCAGCTTTATCATTGATGATTCGACGTGCCTGGTGAATCTGGCTCACTATTGCATCCCGCATTTCCACGAAGTCTATCCCGACCGCTATCTGCAAGACTGGCGTAAGCTGCCGCACGAGATTCCTGATGCGTTCGTCAAGAAATTCGGCGAGTGGTGTCGCGAGCATGGCATCAAGGGGAAGTACAGCATCGTGCCGTATCCGGCGTGCGTGGGCTGGGTTGATCGCGACATGCCGGGCTGGTCGCGGCGGCAGTTGGAGGCGAGCGTCAAGCTCGTGCGCGAGTTCATGACGGTCGATTGGGATATTCACCCCGAGATGGTGACGCACACGTTCGCGGTCGACACCAACACCGGACGGCCGTATCCCGAACGGACCGAGCAGTTCTTAGAGAACGCTGGCTTCAGCGTCGGCAAGACCGCGGAGCAATTGGCCTACTACATGGGCTATGCGTTGAAGATTCTGAAGAACGCCGGATTGCCCTGCGAGGGGATCACGACTCCCGGCGGCTTCGGCAACCGCTCGCGCGAGGAGTTGTCGAAGGGCACGCTGCTGGCCGTGCGCGACGTGTTCGGAGCCGAGATTCCGCACTACTTCCGGCACCTGTTCACCGGCCGAGAGAGCGTCGCCCCGCGCGTCGAGTGCGCTTCCGGGTTGGAGACCGATGATCCGCGCTGCGTGGTGTCGATCATCGGCTGCACCAGCGATTGGTTCGGCGGCTGGGGCGGCCTGTCGCCCGGCAACGTCGATCAGTTCATTACCGAAGACTTGGAAGGTGGCCGTTTGCCCGAAGTGATCGAACGCGGCGAGCCCGCGATCCTAGTCAGTCACTGGCCCGGCATTTATTTCAACGGTGATGAGATCGGCTTCGCAATATTTCAAGAAGTCGTGCGGCGTTTGCATCGCGGCTTCGACAATTTGATTTGGATGAAGCTCAGCGAGATTTCCCGCTACTGGGCCGCGAAAGAACTGACTCGCATCGATCTCCGTGGTGAGACCGTTGTTCTGCGTGGTCCCTTCGCCTGTCCCGACTTCACCCTCGAAGTGACCGTTCCACACGGCCGACCCTTGAAAGCCACCGCCGCCGGCAAGCCGATCGAACTGAAAGAACTCAGCGACCCCTTGCAACTGAAGGCCGGACACTGGGTGCGAGACGACGACGATGTCCGCATTTGCCTGAACTTGCCGAAACGGGAAATCGTCACCGTGGCGTGGGCTCAATAGCCACGCCATTCCGCATCGCTCACGGCCGCGATCGACGATCACTGCGTTCTCCGCGCGAGGGCCGACGGGCCGGACGCAGGCGCGCTGGCTCGCGTGACGTCGGCAGGACATCGGAGCTCTCGTCGCGCTGCAACACGTCGAGCCGATGTTGTAGACCGCTGATCAGGAGGTTGGTGTCCACGCTCAGGCCGAGCATCTGAAAGCCTTGATCGCGACGGCGCACCAAATCGTTCATGTCGCGCGTCAGGATGCCGCACGGTTTGCCTCGCGCCTGTGCGCGGTCTTTGATATCGAGCAGCTTCGCGGCGACGCCCGGACCTTCCCATTCGCCAAGATATCCCGCGGACGCCGAGTAATCGGCGGGACCGAAAAAGAACGCATCCACGCCCTGGATCGCGGCGATTTGTTCGATGCACTGTCCGGCCGAAACGGTTTCCATGAGCGGGATGACCAGCGTCTCGGCATTCGCGTTGATCGTGTCCGACTTCAGGCCGAGTCCCCAGTGCGTCGCGCGCTCCATGCCGACGCCGCGCAGGCCCCACGGCGGATACTTGGCGAAGCGGACAGCCCGATCGACCTCCTCGGGCGTGAAAACCTGCGGCACGACGATGCCCGCTGCGCCGATGTCGAGTACTCGTTTGATCAGACCTTGCT
>CAYSHJ010000870.1:0-1736 GCA_964430385.1 uncultured Planctomycetaceae bacterium | reverse complement strand
TACACCGACTCAACGGGCGAGGACGGTCACTTCACCGAGAAGGTCAAACGGATCGAAGAACTTGACGCCGCGATCCCGCGCATCACCGCCCTGAAGCCCGACGTGCTGATCGTCACTGGTGACCACAGCACGCCGAGCAAGATGAAGTCACACAGTTGGCACCCGGTCCCGGTCCTGCTTTCGGCCGAAGAACGTTGCCGCCCCGACCTCTGCGAAAAGTTTGGCGAACGCGACTGCTTGAAAGGTGGCCTTGGTCAGTTTCCGGCAAAGTACCTCATGAGTTTCGCGCTGGCTCATGCGGGGCGACTCGACAAGTTCGGGGCGTGAGTTCACCGACGATGACTCCCAAGCGAGGGGTCAGGTTCATTCATCGAGCCAGAAATCGGAGCCTCATTGACCTGTGGCTTGCGAGGCGCCGGTGTGCCGGCGACCTTCGCCTTCTCAACCGCCTCCTCGTACTTCGCGAGCAACTCGGGTTCGCTCTTCTTGTAGGCTTCCAGAGCTTTCGGATGGTCAGCCACGCGAGTGGCTTGAAGATCCAGCAGGGGCTTCAAAGTTGGATTGCTCTCGAGGGGCTTCACAGCTCCTTGCACGCAGAAGTGATGCGCGGCGCGACTCTGTAGCCATCACACCTCATGTGATGAAGTTCGGCGGGCAAACGAATGATCCTCAGGCAGAGGGACCAGCCGTGAGGCCACCGGTAGTGCCAGTGTCGGAATCACGATACATTGGCTCCGCGGACTTGAGATCGAAACAAAACGGATCATCCTATTCCGGTCTACGGTTGTCCCATGATTTGTTGTCGCTGTCGCCGTCGCGGTCTTTGGCTTTTGATCAGTCTCCGCCTGCTCGTTGCCGCCGGCTGTCTGTTACTGTCGTGCTGCGTGCGGGGTGACGAGGCCAAAGCCCGCGTCGGCAGTTCGATCGCGCCGGGCGGCATCGCGGTTTACCGGGCGGACAGATGGGGCCTCGTGATTTTGCACTTGGTCAATCCGACCGACGAGCCGATGGAATTGTTGGCCAACACGTTCTTTGAAGAAGACCCGAACCTGCAATACGGCCGGCGTGCGTGGATTCCTCCAAGATCCCGGATACAGAGCTGGCATCCCGTCCGTTTGCCTCCGGTCGCGTTGGATTCCGGGCAGAGCATTAACATTCGCACGCTCACGCTAATGATGGATGCTCGCCAGGAGCGAGAAGTTTTGATCCGCAGTGATTCTGGGTTCCTGCAATGGGACGGAATACTGCGGATGACAAACGAAACGTCGGTGACCGGAATGATTGTGGTGCCCGACAGCCCACCAGCGGCCGGTGTCTTGTCTTCCGATGAGGACATCGACGCGGTCTCTGAACTCGTGGTCGCATCGCGATTACAAGCACTGCACACTCGCCGGTTGACATATCTGTCCGATCGACAGTTGCTGACGGATGCAGCCAACCTGCAAGCACTCGACCATCTGGTCATCGCGGACAGCCGCCTCGCGGATGACGGTGCCGAACTGGCGGCAATCCGGCGTTGGCTGTTTGGTGGCGGGTATTTGTGGGTCATGCTCGATCGGGTCGATCCGCGCGTGCTGGAACGATTGCTGGGAGACGAATTCGTGTGTCAAGCCGTCGACCGCGTGGGGCTGACGACGGTCCGCATGGAAACTCAGCAGGCTGGCGACAGCATCCCATTCACCCAGGAGTATGAACGACCGGTGGAATTGGTTCGCGTCGCGGTGTCGGATGTGGAT
>CAYSHJ010000869.1:0-1892 GCA_964430385.1 uncultured Planctomycetaceae bacterium | reverse complement strand
TACGTACCGTCCGATTGTTTCGTCAGTTTGGCACCGCCTTCGGACTTCACCTCTTTAAGTGGCAACGGCTGCCACACCGTCACGCCGACTTCGTCCAGTTTCGCTTTGAACTCCGGCTCCCACGCGGCGATGAACTGCGGCAGTTGCGCGGTCGTTTCAGCTAACTTGGCCTCGGCCGCTCTCAGTTCATCGTCGAGTCGTGTGAGTTCCACCTCTTGCTGGTCGGTTGGTACCGCGATCACCGGATCGGTGTTCTTCGTCTCGCCTTGCAACGTGCCGCTTTCGGGGACGTTGTTGAAGAAGCTGAAGAGTTGATAGAACTCGCGCTGCGTGATCGGGTCGTATTTGTGATCGTGGCAGCGACAACAGTTGAGCGTCAGTGCGAGCCACGTCATGCCGGTCGTCTCGACCCGATCGATCACGGTTTCGACACGCCATTCTTCGGCGATGATGCCTCCCTCGCCATTGAGCCGGTGGTTGCGATTAAAGCCCGTGGCGACAAGCTGCGTTCGAGTGGTGTTCGGCAGCAAATCGCCGGCGAGTTGCTCGACCGTGAATTGCTCAAACGGCATGTTGTCGTTGAACGCCTTGATGACCCAATCGCGCCACGGCCATTGAAAACGGCTGCTGTCAACTTGAAAGCCGTTGCTGTCGGCGTACCGCGCGAAGTCGAGCCATTGCATCGCCATTCGCTCGCCGTAGCGCGGCGACTTGAGCAACCGATCGACGAACTTCTCGTATGCCTCGGGCGACGAGTCGGCGAGAAACTCATCGATCTCCGCGAGCGTCGGCGGGATGCCGGTCAGGTCGAGCGACACGCGGCGGATCAGTGTCTCCTTGCTGGCCTCGGGCGACGGCTTCAATCCCTCCGCTTGCAACCGCGCCAGAATGAAGTTGTCGATAGGATTGTGAATCTGAGATTTGAGATTTGGAATTTGAGATTTCAAGTCGGGCACATTCGGACGCACGGGCGGGATGAACGCCCAATGACCTTGATACTCGGCCCCGTCGGCGATCCAGCGTTTCAGCAATTCGATCTGCGCGGACGTCAGTTTCTTGCCGGAGTTTATCGGCGGCATGTGCAGGTCGGCGTCGGACGAAGTGATGCGGCGAATCAGTTCGCTCTCGTCGAGCTTGCCGGCGACGATGGCCGTCGCTCCCGACTCGGCCGGCTGTCGCGCGACGTCTGGCACATCCAGCCGCAACCCCGCCTGGCGTTGCTTCTCATCCAGGCCGTGACATCGAAAACAATTGTCCGACAGGATCGGTCGAATGTCGCGATTGAACGTGATGCGGTCCGCGGCGCCTGCCGCTCGCTCAGCAAATTGGCTTCCCTGGCCCACAATCATGGCCACAAGAAACATCGATCTCCCAAGTCTCATGGATCGCTCCACCAGGTCTGATCGCTTGCGAAAAGCCAGCCCGTCGCCGAACAATCGAAACGCCAAGAATCTTAACGGCGAACATCCGCTAAGGCATGCAACCGCCAAGATCACCACGAATATCTTTCACGTGCCAATGAAAATGAAGTTGAAGAGCTAGACGTGTATTCTGGCAAATCCGCGGGTAGAATCCGACCGTCGTCGGATTTCGGGCGACGAAATGAGGTGGGGCGTGTTGAACCTCTGGGGTCGATCCAGCCGCAGTTGCGAAGGCTGGTCGCGGCGTGAATGGTTGCGACTGGGCGGACTTGGAACGCTGGGCCTGAGTTTGAGTAATGTGCTCGCGGCTCGCGGGGCCGAACATCCCGATGCTCCGCAAGATGCCGCGTTCGGTCGCGCCAAGCGGTGTATCGTCCTCTTCATGTTTGGTGCGCCGGCGCATCAGGACACTTGGGACATGAAACCCGACGCGCCGGCCGATGTGCGCGGCGAGTTCCAGCCGATCTCGAC
>CAYSHJ010000868.1:0-5231 GCA_964430385.1 uncultured Planctomycetaceae bacterium | reverse complement strand
GCGCGCACGCTGGCCAACAACCCGCGACTGATTCTGGCCGACGAGCCGACCGGTAACCTCGACCCGGCCAGCCGCGAAACCGTGCTGTCACTGTTCGACGAATTCGTCCGCGAAGGCCGTACGATCGTCATGGTGACTCACGACCCCGGTGCCGCCGCGCGAGCGTCTCGGCGACTGTGCTTGAACGACGGAACGCTCGTCACGCCTGAAGAGACGCTGGCCGCGAAGGCGGCCTGATCTGCCTTCGCCCCAACGGGGCGAGACTCGAAAGCCCAGGGCGCTAGCCCCGGGAAACGGACACACACGAAATGACAAGGCCCAACGGGCCGCGACTCCACGAAGGGACAATCACCCATCATGTCGCAATCTTTGGCCAATGCTTTGTTGCACGTCATTTTCAGTACCAAACACCGGAAGCCGTTTCTGAACACCCCCGAACTCCGTGGGACGATGACGGGGTACTTGGTCGGCACGCTCCAGATCATCGACTGTCCGTCACTCATCGTGGGGGTGGTGCAAGATCACGTTCACATCCTCTGCAATCTCGGCCGGACGATCACGATTGCGAAATTGATTGAGGAAATCAAAACCAGTTCTTGGTCACGCATCAAAGAAGAAGGGGCGGCGGTGAAAGACTTTTAATGGCAGAGCGGATATGGCGCGTTCTCAGTCAGCCAGTCCAACGCGGAGGCGGTGAAGACCTACATCGCCAATCAAGAAGAGCACCATCTTACAGTGACGTTTCAAGAGGAGTATCGGAAGTTTTTGGAACGTCATGGCCTCGAATGGGATGAACGATATGTGTGGGATTGAGGACGAGTCACGGCCCGTTGGGCCTTCAAGTTTCGCGATCGAACCGTACCCAGGGCTAGCGCCCAGGGCTATCGAGTCACGCCGCTTTGCGGCTGAACCACATGCCGCGTTGTGACACTCTGACCTCTGACTTCTGACTTCTGACCTCTGACTTCTGACCAATCATCATGCTCAACTGGATTATCGACGTCTCACTTCGGAATCGGTTTCTCGTGCTGCTGGCGTCGGTTGGACTGGCGGTGGCGGGTGGAATTGCGGTGTTGCATCTGGACATCGACGCCTTTCCGGACACGACGCCGATTCAGGTGCAGATCAACACGACAGCTCCGGCGCTCGGTCCCGAAGAGGTCGAGCAGCAAATCACGTTTCCCATCGAGCAAGTGCTGGGCGGATTGCCCCGGCTGCAAATCCTGCGGTCGATCTCGAAGTTTGGTTTGTCGCAGGTAGTCGTCACGTTCCACGACGGGACGGACATCTATTTCGCGCGGCAGCTTGTCAACGAGCGGCTCGGTTCGGTGGTACTGCCGTCTGGCATTGAGCGGCCGAGTCTTGGCCCGGTCGCGACCGGGTTGGGCGAGGTCTATCACTACATCGTGACGCTGAAGGGTTGGAACTTTGAAGGGGCGTCCGAGGCGGAACGCACCGAGAAGCTGACGTATCTGCGAACGATTCACGACTGGTCGATCAAGCCGAAACTGCGCACGGTCCCCGGCGTGGCCGAGGTCAATTCGTGGGGTGGGTTCGAGAAGCAGTATCAGGTCCGCATTGATCCCGACAAGCTGATCAAGCACAAGCTGACGTTCGCCGAAGTCGTCGAGGCTTTGGAGAAGAACAACAAGAACACCGGCGGCGGCGGCATTCAGCAGAACAACCAGTTCTTGCTGGTGCATGGCTTGGGCCGCACGGTCAACGAGGACCAGATTCGGAACATCGTTGTCACGGCGAAGGATGGCTCGCCGATCCGCGTGAAGGACGTGGCCACGGTTGGCATCGGCCAGGAAATTCGTCGCGGTTCGGTGACGGCGATGGGGCGCGGCGAGGCGGTTCTCGGCTTGTGCTTCATGACGATGGGGCAGAACAGCAAGGTCGTCACGGCCGCGTTGAAAAAACGGATGGCGGAACTCCGCTCAACGCTGCCGACTGATGTGGAGATTGAAGTCGTCTACGACCGCACCGAATTGGTGGACTTCGTGATCGACACCGTCCGCCGCAACTTGTTCGAGGGCGGGTTGCTTGTGATCGCGATCCTGTTCGCGTTCTTGGGCAACCTGCGAGCGGCCACGATCGTCGCGGTGGCGATTCCGCTGTCGATGCTGTGCGCGTTCAGCGGCATGTTGCAGTTCGGGATCGCGGCCAGTCTGCTCAGCTTGGGCGCGATCGACTTCGGCATGGTGGTCGATAGCTCGGTGGTGATGGTCGAGAACTGCGTGCGGCAAATCGCTCACGGCGACCTGCGTGGCCGCAGCAAGATCCAGGTCGTGCGCGATGCCGCGGTCGAAGTCCGCAAGCCGACGCTGTTCGGCGAGCTCATCATCATGATCGTGTACCTGCCGATCCTCATGCTGGAGGGGATTGGAGGCAAACTCTTCCGGCCGATGGCGCTGACGGTCATCTTCGCGCTGGCCGGTTCGATGGTCTTGTCGATGACGCTGATGCCGGTGCTGGCCAGCTTCCTGCTGCCGCGCCGCATGACGGAAAAAGAGCCGTGGCTGATGCGGCTGGCACACATGATTCACAATCCGGTCTTGAAAATCTGCATGGATCATCGGTTCGCAGTCGTGACCTTCGCGGCCTGCGTGCTGGTGTTCGCGTTCGGCATGATCGCTCCGAATCTCGGCAGAGAGTTCATCCCGAAGCTGTCCGAAGGGTCGATGACGGTCAACGTGGTGCGTCTGGCGGGGACGGACCTCGGCGAATCGAACAACATGAACTCCGTGATGGAACGGATCATACTGGACAATTTCGCGGACGAGGTGCGGCACGTCTGGAGCCGCGTCGGGACGGCGGAAGTCGCGACGGACCCGATGGGGATCGAACTGACCGACATGTACGTCACGCTGCATCCGCGCTCGCAATGGACGCGAGCCAAGACGCAGGAGGAATTGCTGGGCCTGATCGAAAAGGAAGTCCGCCCGATTCCCGGCCAGAAAGTGGCGTTTTCGCAGCCGATTGAGCTGCGAATGAACGAAATGGTCTCCGGCGTGCGGGCGGACCTCGGCATCAAACTGTTCGGCGACGATTTTTCGCTACTGGTCAGCAAGGCGGCGGAGATTGAAGCAGTCTTGAAGTCGATCGACGGCAACAAGGATGTGTCGGTCGAGCAAGTCACCGGCCAACCGGTGTTGCAGGTGCAGATCAAACAGGACGAGATCGCACGCTACGGCATCGCGGCACAAACGGTGCTCGACCTGATTCAGTCGGTCGGCAGCTTGGAAGTCGGGCAAGTCGTCGAGGGACAGTTGCGGTTCCCGCTGGTGGCTCGGTTGCCGGATCGGTTGCGCAGCAGCCCGGAGGCGCTCGGCACGATCCAAGTGGCGACACCGACCGGCGAACGCATTCCGCTGTCGCGGCTAACCGACATCCGCATGGTCGAAGGGCCATCGACGATCACTCGTGAATGGGGTCAGCGACGGATCACGATCACGACCAACATTCGCGGCCGAGACATGGGCACATTCGTGGCCGAGGCTCAGCAGAAGGTCAGCGAGAAAGTCCAACTGTCCCCCGGCCGTTACTTCCTGGAATGGGGCGGCCAGTTCGAGAACTACGAACGTGCCCGCAACCGGCTGCTGATCGTCATCCCGGTGGCGATCGCGATGATCTTCACGCTGCTGTTCTTCACCTATCACAACGTCATCGACGCCTTGCGCGTCTTCACCGGAGTCCCGTTCGGCTGGGTGGGCGGCATCATCGCCCTGTGGCTGCGCGACATGCCGTTCTCGATCTCGGCGGCGATTGGTTTCATCGCGCTCTCCGGCGTCGCCGTGCTGGATGACATGATTCTCGTCAGCTATGTGCGACAACTCCGCCGCACGGGCATGAAGATTCACGATGCCGTGCGTCAAGCGGCGATCACGCGCTTGCGTCCCGTGTTGATGACGACGCTCGTGGCCAGCTTCGGCTTCCTGCCGATGGCCCTCTCGACCGGCCAAGGAGCCGAAGTGCAACGGCCGCTGGCGACGGTCGTCATCGGCGGAGTCATCGGCGCGATGGTGATGTCGCTGTTGGTGCTCCGCGTGCTGTACCTGTTCTTCGATGCCATCGCTCACGCGATCCAATGGTTCCTGATCCGCGGGTTCCACATGTCCGAGTCGGTCATAGGACCGTTGTTGGGGCTGCTGGTTGAACATGAAGAGGGCGAGTCACCGCTGGTCGGAGTCAGTGCCAGTGAGCATCCCGCCGAAAGGGAATTCACGCATGTTTGAATCATTGGCGAGCCGGCGGGCGTTAGCCCCCGGACGATTTGCGATCACCGGCGCCGTCCGGCGGCTAACGCCGTCCGGCTCGCTTGAGGAGAGTTGTTTCCCAACGGCAATCCGGCGGCATCGTCGCCGTCGAGTTGTCAAATCCCCCCTGTTTCCCGAAGGAGAACTTGAGATGACCACACGAAACCTTTGGACGGCTTGCAGCTTGCTGGCAGCATTGATGTTCGCGGCCAACGGCTGCGGAGAATCCGCTGCGCCGCCCGCGAAGCAAGTCGCTCAAACCGATGACCACGTCGACCACAAGGACGGCAAGACCGAGCACGATCACTCCGGCTGGTGGTGCGGCGAGCACGGCGTCCCCGAAGGCGATTGCAGCATGTGCAACTCCAAAGTCGCCGCCGCCTTCAAATCCAAGGGCGACTGGTGCGACGAACACGACCGCGCGAAGTCGCAATGCTTCAAGTGCGATCCGAAGTTGCAGGAGAAATTCGCGGCCTTGTATCGCGCGAAGGAAGGCAAAGAACCGCCGGCCATCGAAGACGAAGCCTCGGCCAGTGGCGAGAAGAAGGCAGGCACGTAACGGGGGATTTTCGATTGGCGATTTCTGATTCTCGATTGAACCGCAGGCGGCATTTCGCAAGCGAAAATCAAGAATCGCAAATCAAAAATCAACAAGTGTCAATTTAGAGCGGCTGTGCTTGGCAGTGACGCTTGCGAAGACTTTTCGCAAGCTCACCGCCTGGCTGTCCGACAAAACAGATCAGCCGCTTTGCGCGGCTGCCCAGGGAGGGGCGATCATGGGAACTCATTGTCTCGCGAGGCGACTCGCGGCGGCAGGGCTCGCTCTTGGAGTGGCAATTCTTGCCGAACCGAGCGGCGTGCGAGCCGATTGGCCGAAGCTGTGGCGCAATTCAAAGCCAAAGGCCACGGTCGCCGCTTCGGATCCGGTTCGCACGGGCAGCGGAGTTGTCGCATTACCTCCAGCGGTGAGGC
>CAYSHJ010000867.1:0-5660 GCA_964430385.1 uncultured Planctomycetaceae bacterium | reverse complement strand
CTGAATTTCGGCGGCGTTCCGGCGGCAGTCATCAGGACTCGCGCGACCTGTTCCAGCACGGCCGCCAACGTGAGGCCACGCTCCGCCGCTTTGTGAAACGATTCCGTTCGTACGCCGTCGGCCGACTCCGTGGGCGCCTCTTGCGGCGGATCATCCAGCGCCGGCAACCAGGTCAACAGTCGCTGGATCGCTCGCGGATCAGTGCTCGACCGCCACGCGTGTTGCGACCCCAACTCCAACCAAACTTCCAGCGTCGGCACACCGGACGAACGATTCGGCCCGTGATACGCGACCATCTGACGAAAGTGCATGCTGTCTCTCCGCGCATTCCAATGTCGCGGCGAGTATCGGAGAGTGCGAGCGGGGCGTAAAGGGTCGCACTCCGCGGGACTCGGTCCACCATCCAGCGAGGCTGTCCGCATGTATCACCTGCTGATCATCGATGACGAACCAAGCATCTGTTGAGGGCTGAAGAATCTGGCCGTACGAACAGTTCCTCAGCCTGACCGAGCCGCCGTTATTCTTGGCAGCCGTCGACCACGCGCGCGGCCAGCGCGTCGTCGCCGCCCGAAAGTTGGGCCTGCATCGCCACACGCTCCGCAAGAAGCTCGATCAGTACGGGATCGAGTGACTGTAGACGAGTCACTCCGTGACTCGAATTCGCGTCACGGAGTGACGCGGCTACTTTCGCAATTTCGCCGCGAATTCCTGCCGGAACTTCGCCACTTTCGGCAACACGACCGCTTGGCAATACGGCTGATACGGATTCGAACGGAAATAACCTTGGTGGTAATCCTCGGCGCGAAACAGCGACTCGAACGGCGCGACTTGCGTGACGATTGGCCGGTCCCAAATTTGCGCCGCGTTCAGCGCGACGATCTTCCGCTCGGCCGTCTGCCTTTGCTCGTCGTCGCGCCAGAAGATCACCGAGCGATACTGCGTGCCCGCATCCGCTCCCTGCCGATTGAGCGTCGTGGGATCGTGCATTGCGAAGAAGATGTCCAGCACTTCGCCAAAAGAAATGACGGCCGGATCGAACTCGACCTGTACGACCTCGGCATGCCCCGTCGCTCCGGTGCAAATGTCGCGGTACGACGGATGATCAACATGCCCGCCCGCGTAGCCGGATGCCACGCTCACAACACCTTGCAACTGTTCGAACACCGCTTCGAGACACCAAAAGCAGCCGCCTCCCAGCGTGGCCAATCGCCTGTTCGTTCCAGAATCTGCCGAGTGCCCGTTCATCGTCGTTGACCTTTTCTGTTCCAAAGAACCTGACAGATGACATTGATCGTCGAGCTGACCATCGTCCACGATCAGGTCAATTCTGCGCGGACCATATCCCATCGCACGACACCTCTGAAGCGGCAGAATCATGACGAAAGGGACCTTCAACGGCGAGGCGGACGACTAGGCAACATCGCACCGGGCGCTGCTTGACGAACCCCAGCTCGCACCGTAACTTTGCCAGCCTTCGAGGACGATTAGCTCAGTTGGTTAGAGCGCCACGTTGACATCGTGGAGGTCACAAGTTCGAGTCTTGTATCGTCCAACCCAGCGGTTTCGCGGTTCGCTGCGAAACCGCTTCTTTTTTGGGTTTCTCGGCGTTTTTCGAGGTTTTTGAAACCGCCGGCTTGAACGGATTTTGTTCGGTGACGCTCTGTGATGCTCCAGAGTGCAGCGCCACGAGCAGCGCGCCGGATGGGTTGGACTTAGTGATACCTTTCACGGCTCGCTCGAAATGGTCTTGAGTCGTTTGGCGGTAGTGCTCGTTCGCGACTCGCTCCGAATGGCCGAGCCAATCGTTGACGACGTGGGCTGGATAATCGTCTAGCAGTTCGGTAGCCCGTGTGCTGCGAAGATTGACCCACAGGCGCGGCCAGCGCTTCAAGCCGGCGATCTTGATGATCTTTTCGAATTGAGTTCGCAAGTTGACGCCTTGCCAGTTTGCGGGACTCTTGTCGGCTTGGCTGCGATGTCGGCTGATGACCCACTCCGCCCTATCGGGAGCTTGTTCACACGCCTCGCGGAGCATTTCGCGAAGTTCCGGGAACAGCGGGACGAGCCGGCTCTCGTGGCCTTCGTGATGCTCGGTTTTCGGTGACGGCACGAGAAGTTCGTTGCGTTCCCAGTTGACGTGTTCCCAACGCAGGCTCAACGCCTCACTTGGAATTCGCAAGCCACCAAAGCGAGCCAGCCCGACCAGCAATCGCCATTCGGCATCCGGGCAACTGTCGATGACTTTTTGGATGTCTTGGCGGTCGACGAACACTTGCTTACTGCGGTTGCCCTTCACCACGACGTTGATCTTTGCATCCTGGAAGGGATTGGTTTCGATCAGCCGATGCTTGCGAGCAGCCTCGAACACGGTTCTCGCAATTGAGCAGCGTTTCGCCATCGTGGCTCGCGCGAGGTCTTCTGTCTTCAAGTACCGCTCAAAATTCTCGGCGTCTAGGACAGTGACAACGGCTAGTAGCGTATCGGCCGAGAAGCAATCCAGCAGATTGCGGCGAGTGTGACCGAAGACGACTTTGCTGGCTGGCTTCCAGTCGGCGGCCTTCATCCGCTCGAATTCATCGAGCCATTCGCCCAACTTTGTCGGTTGTTTTTCGTCTTCGTCAGGCTTACGAGGCTCGACAAGTTCCAGTTTGACCAACCGCTTGTAGTCACGCTTCCCCAGCGCGTTGAGGAATTCGACGGTCTCGCCACGAACGGTCGAATTCGTGCGGCGCGCTTCGTTCAAGTGCGAGATGTGAACGAAGTACCGATCGACAGTTGTCTTGCTGACGTTCGACAACCGAAACGTCTTCCGCTCTTCGTCGCCGTTCGTGAACTGGATGATGCCCGCGCGGTTTGCCGGGTTGTATTTGAGACTTGCCACGATTAGTTCTCCCGTTTCTTGCTCCGCTTCTTCGGTTGGATGACGATTTCGAGGTCGAGGTACTCGCAGAGTCGTTCCAATGCTTCCAAGCTCAGGCTCGTTTGGCCGCGCATCATGCGGCTCATTTGTCCCTGGTCGATGCCCACGTCTTTTGCAATGCGGTAACGGCTTACCTCACTGGATTCGATGGTTTTGCGAATCTGGTCGAGAATCGGTTTCATGGTGTTTGTGTGTCAGTCAAGTATCGGCATTCTGACCGGAATTGTCTGAGAGTCAAGTATCTCTTCTCGAATCGCTGTTGGAAAGCTCCGGCAGAATGTGGTTGTCTTGAAGGTGTCCAATGTCTCCGAAGTGACCAGTGAGCCGATTTGAGGACCGTCGACCTATCCGGTGAAGTCCCCAACGTCTCCGAGCGGATACGTCTCGCCGGCTGATGGACACGTCGCCGTGACGAACGTGTCCGCGACGTCCGCGTTCAATCCAGCGGAATTGGACACATCGGAAACGTTGGAAACTTTGCAGGCGAGGCGTTGTCGATAACGATGATCTTTCTCCGTTGACCAGTTGGCTCCCGTTCGTCGAACGACACTGACCAACCCAAAGCGCGGACGTTTGGGGCGATCCGTCGCACGGCTCCCCCCACGGCTTTTGGCGTCTTCGGCCACTCTTTCGGCAGGTTCGAATTCAGCCGATCTTCAAGGGCCTTTTTCAATTCACCCGCTGTCCCTCGCCATTCATTCCGTTCCGCCAACAATTCAGAGAGCGGCTTCCAGATCAAGGACGATTCCAACGCAAGTTCGTTCGATTCGTTTCGATTGTCGTCGTAGGCCGCCAGAAACTCTCCCGGTCTCCAGCCCAAGCCCGGTTCACAAGCCACGACCCACTTTGCGAAATCAGCCATGCGAGGCAGACGATCGGGGCGTACTTTGTGTTCGCGCGTCAACCCCACGGCAACCGCATCCAGGATCGCTCCTAAAAGTCGCGGTTGCATCGCGGAGAACGCGGTTTGCAATTCCGCTTCGGTCTTACGTTGGTCGCTGGGAATTGTGGGCAGGTGAGCGACGAGACAACGATCCAGCAAGTCGGAACGGCTAGCCACGTCTTCGATGCTTGTCAGCATCGCTGGCCGAGTGAGCGAAAAAATCGTCTCTTCGCTGTCCGTGTACAGCGATCGTTTCGAGACTCCGCCGCCGGTCGCCAGTCGGCACAAGGCATCTGATAACCAAGCGACAATGACGCTGAGATTGTCATACGCAACGAGCCACGAGTTGTTCGCGGCGATAATAAGGTCATCCTCGTTGCGCGGCTGTGACCGCAATGGCGAGATGTTGGGGTCGACCAACGCCCGCAGCAGTCGCGCCGTGGTGGTCTTGCCGGCCCCCTGCTCTGCGAACAATGCCAAAATGGGATACTTACAATCCGGCAGGAAACACCCTAGCAGCCAGCCCACGACCAGCGGCCAGGTCGCATCGGTCACGTTGACGAGCTGCCGAAGTTCGTCGATGCGACCGCCGCGTTCCGGGATCGGCAACGGCAGCATTGCCTTGAACCGACGAAAGCGCACCGGCGGTTCGTCTACGACTCGCCAACCATCAGTAGCAATCTCGATCGCTTGCCAGTTTTGATTGCAAACGTCCACGTAGATCCTGCCAGCATGTCTCGCCACTCGGACGAAGACTTCGTGTTCTTCCCCATCGACCGTCGCCTTGGCGACAATGACGTTTGTCGCACTGCTGATTGCCTCGGAGTTCATTGCTTGCCCGAATGCTTTATAGAACGCACCGGTGAGCCACCGCTTGAAGTCACGAGAGGCAATCGCCCAATGCTCGACATGACCTTTACGCCGCAGTGAGACGAAGGCGTCGCCAGCCGGTGTGTGCCACAACTCGCATTTCAACGCATCCAGCAGTTCGATGGCTCTGGTGGCGGCACTTTTTTTCGTCGGCCTGTCGTCGTCGCGATCATCTTCGTGATCGTTGTCCGCTATACACGGTAGCGGAATCATCGCCGCCGCGTCGGCCATCGCCTCAAAATTCTCCCGCAGCCCGTTGAAGTCGAGCGAATCGCGGCTCTCCAAATAGTCGGCTGCGTCCCCGCTTGGCGGCAGGTCCGGCAATTTGACCATTCGAACGGTCGGTTGTGGGTCGAGTGTCGAGACTTGGTTGATGACTTCCGCTAAGTACCCCTCGCCCGAACCATCGTTGTCAGGAAGGATCACGACGTCTTTGCCGGCAAGCGAACCCCAATCCGCTTTCGCTGCCGACTTCGCGCCGTGTGGCGACGTTGTCGCGACCAGCCCACACGACCGAACAGCATCGGCGGCTTTCTCGCCCTCACATACATACACTCGCTCAGCCGTCGCAACTTCCGGCAGCCGATAGAGCGGACATGGCGACGGCATCCCTTTCAATTGCCAATTGCCGTCGATCAACGCCACCGGCCGGATGACTTTGTCGTTCGGCGTGTCCCAACGAGCGATGACACCAACCAGATCACCCCTCGCGTCATGATAGGGCCACATTTGAGATGGCTCGCCCTTGTCATACACGGCGACCGCTTCTTCCCACGTTGCGAACTCCGCCTTGCGAGACGCATTTTTGGGGGCTCGACGATTTCCATTTCGACGATGACCATTTTGGCTTGCCTCGCCGCCGTACAACTCTGCCATCGTGAAACCGAGCGCCTCGACAATTGCCGTCGTCTCGCAACCCGCGAAACACTTCAATGCTGGCTTGCCCTCGTCGTCCTGCCAGCCGGAAAGCGAGGGGTTGCGGTCCTC
>CAYSHJ010000866.1:0-2689 GCA_964430385.1 uncultured Planctomycetaceae bacterium | reverse complement strand
GCCGACCGAGTCGTCCAGTACGGACGTGAAGATAATTGGTGCGTCGCGCGTGCCATCAGCGATCAGCGTGCCATCGACAAAAATCTCAGCCGAGCTGCGGCTGCCCGCCTTGATGACCTGACCCGGGGCGATGGTCAGGGTCGTGCCCTGCGGCACGGTCACGTTGCCCGTGAAGTTGTTGGTGCGGGAATTGCCGGGCAGGTGGTAAACCACGTCTGGGTCGTCCCAGGTGGCGTTGGCGGGCAGGGTACCGCCATCGAGGATCAGGCCGTTGATCCCGTTGTTCGTGAACCTGGGGCTGCTGATGGACGGGTTGGAGCTCAAGTCCATACTCAAGGCGCCAACCAAATTGTTCTGGAAGGTTGTGCCGGTGATGATCGGGTCAGAGTTCTGGATACGTACACCGTAATAGCCGGAGTCCCGCACGACGCCGTTCTGGAACGCCACCTGTGCATCATTGATGAATATCGCAGAAGAGGCGTTGTTGCTGTTGAACGGGTCGCCGGCGTATCGCACCTCGACAAAGTCGAGCGTGCCGTTGCTACCGGGGTTGAACCGGAGCCCGCCCGATTCGCCGCTGAAAACGCCCGTGGGGCCGTTGTTCAGCGTGTCGCCTCCCACGGAGTCATTGTTGTCGGAAGTGAAGACGATGTGTCCGCCGGTCATTCCGGCGGCGAGCAGCGTCCCACTTACGATCACGCCGGGTTCGTTGAAGCTGGCCGATTTCACGATCTGGCCGGCACCGATGGAAAGAGTTCGTCCTGAGGGCACGACGACGTCGCTGGTCAACCGATACACGATGTCGGGGTCGTCCCAGGTGATGTCCTGCGTCAGTGTGCCGCCATCCACATTAAGCCCGTTGATGCCGTTGCTGGCGAACGTCACACCGCTGATCGCCGGATTGGATACCAGGTCCATGCCAAGCATTGCGCCGATGTTGTTCCGAAACGTCGTGCCGGTGATGGTCGGGTTGGCCGATACGATGCGCATGCCACCGGTCGCCGAATCTCGGACAACGCTGTTCATCAGGGTCAGCTCACCGTCCACCAACACCTGGGCGGAGACATTCTCACCGCCGAATCGAATATCGACATGATCGAGACGGCTGTCGGTGCTCGACGCACGGAACTCGATCCGTTGCCAACTGGAAGCCACTCCGTTGGAGGGGCCGTTGCCGTTGGAGTCCTGGTCGTCGACCGTGCCGAGCATGCCGTCGAGCCCCGTGTCGTCAGCGAAGCTCGTGAAGACAATCGGCAGGCCCGCAGTTCCGTCGCCGATGAGCGTCCCTTCGACCGCGATTGCAAAATCGGCGAACTCGTTGAACTTGACGACCGTCCCCGGCTGGACCGTCAGCGTCGCGCCGGCGGGCACGCGCACGTTGCCCACGATCCGCTGTACTTCGGCGTTGGACCAAACGGTCCCGTCGGGAATGTCACCCGACCAATTGGTGAGCATCAAGAGTTGTTCGAGCCGTTCGATGGCAGCTCCGACATGGGCCGTTCTGGTTCGACAGCGCTGCTTGACACGACGAAGTAAGCGGGGCCAAAGTCGTGGTAACATCGGTTGCCCTCTCTGGTGTTGGGCAACACACCAAGTTCACTCACGACGTGACTTGCGAGCGTGAAAGACGCACAATCAACCGCCGCGTCGTGAGGGGAGCTGGCATGCCACGATGGAGAATCTGTTCATCCAGCGGCTTCCGTGCAGAATTTCCGCAAACGCCATTGCGAGCCATCATTCAACTTGGCAGGAATTCTGCAAGTGTGAAGCCACAAAAGACGCGGTTTAGGAGATCTTGGCGCGGGCTGACGCCCGCAACGCAAAAGATTCTGGCCACGGATGAAACACTTCTGCAACACGGATCAAACAAAACGACACAAACGAGAACCGAGCGGCGCCGGTCGTAGTGCTCCCTTGGGAAGTGATCGCGAATCCGTGTTTCACCTGTGTTTCATCCGTGGCTGAACATCCTTCGCACAATGCAACGATTTCAATCGTTTGCAGGACCGAGTTCCGATCGATGCTATGGCAAGCTACCCAGTAGCGTGCTGATCTCAAACGTATATGCGCCGACGACATCGTCGTCCGTCAAAGGTGTTCCGCTCGTCACGTCGACCAACGTGTTCGAGCCCGCGGCACCGGTGAGACTGTCGTTCCCTTCGCCGTTGATCGGGGTGCCACCTCCGCCATGAGCTGTGAAGGCGTTGATGTCGGCATCGCCGATCAAGCGTTCGGCGCGGAAACCGGAGGCAGATCCGCTGCCCGAACCGTCGTTATCGAACGTGTCAGCCGTCTGGTTGATTTGATCGGTAAGGGAGTCTGCCGCGGTTTTCGCTGAGTTATTGAATTGCGTCAGCAACGCTGTGTTTTGAGACTCCTGCTCATTGATGGCTGCAACGCCTTGGTTTGGGTTTGAGATGCCAGCCACGAGATCCTGGACCAGTGACGTGACAGCAGTGCTATAGGCGTAGGCCAAATGTTGTACGGAAAATGTATACCCGATAATCGCCTCGTTGAGGAGGCTATTCCAGGTAATCAATTCTATGATCGGCCAATTATCAGTAATCGGAGGTCACTCGCGACGGGGGCGTTTGTCTGACTCTCAGTAATCGGAGGTCAGTTTTCGCGCCGCCCCGTTGCGAGACTCTCAGTAATTCAAGGTCACTCTTTGAATCGCTTGGTGGGCGTG
>CAYSHJ010000865.1:0-2492 GCA_964430385.1 uncultured Planctomycetaceae bacterium | reverse complement strand
CGGAGGCCGTTCACCGGCTCGCCCCACTTCAGTTTCGCGATCGTCTCCGGCGCGAGTTTGCCGGTGAGGTTCGGTGTCATTACCACATCCGCGCGTTCCTGTGGCGGGACGGCGGCAATGAGCGCGGCGAGTTTTTTCGCGGATTCTTGGTCAGTGACGACGGGAGTGGCGATGTCGAGCTGACGGACGGCACCGCTGTCGCTGAGGAGAAAGACGCGGCCTTTTGCGAGGTCGTATTCTTTTTGCCCGAACTCGCGCGGAGGCGGTGCGGGCTTGCTGAGGTCGCGGCGTTCGGCGGGAGCCGTCGTGATGCTCAGTTTGCCTGGCGCAGTGTGTGTGCGATGAAAGCTGATCGCGATGCCGGGCTTCTTCGCGGTAATCGTGCCAGAGTCGGTCCAAGTGCGCGTCTTGGGATTCGTGACACTCTCGGTCGCCGAGCCGAAGTCGCCGTGATAAGCGATGACGAACGAAGCGTCCTTCCCGCCGTGGACGCAGTAGGCGGAGAAGTCGTTCGTGCCGATGTGCGCGGCTTGGTGCGGATTCCACTTCTCATCCGCCGCACGGAGCATCGCGATGGGGACCGCGATACCCACCGCAATGGCCAGCGCCAATCCCGCGAGCGCTACGGACACGTCGCGACGATTGAGATCCTTGCCGAGCACGGCGGTAAGACGGCCTTCGAGCGACGACTGGCGAGCCATCGCCAGCCCGCAAGTTTGCGTCCAGCGTGTCGGCGAGAGCCCCGTGACGATGTCGAGCAAGTGTCCCGCGTAGGCGGACGGTCTGATGCCGCTCGCCAACACCAGATCGTCGCAGGACCGCTCACGTTCCACATCCAGTCGCCAGGCCGCTAACCACACCAACGGATTGAACCAGTGCAGAGCACATGCGACCTGTGCCAGCAGTTGCACGATGGTATCTCGGCGTTTGATGTGAGCCAGTTCGTGCAGCAGCACCGATCGCAGTTGCTCGTCGCTCCATTGCCGCGCCGCTGCGGGAAGCAACAGCCGACAACGAAGAATGCCCCAGACAACCGGAATCGTCTTGTCCGGGTGAATCAGCAGAGTGACCGGGCGACTGATCCCAAGCTGCGAGCAGATGGTTTCCATCGCCATGACGATGGGATCGTGCGCCGTAGCCGAGTCGCTCCGCGACTCGAATGCGAGTTGCGGAGCAACTCGCCTACAAACGACCGTCGCTCGCCGCTCCGAATTCCAGAGCATCCATCGCGCGGCCGATAGCCGCAGGATGAGCACGGAGAAGCCAATCACCCACACCAGCGGCAGCGCATGGATCCAATTCCAACTCCGCACCGCCGGCGCTGGAACAGCTTGCGGTGTCGCCAATGCGGGCTGCGAATCCGGCAACACAGTGGCCGGCTGAAAGACCGTTGCCGATGGCCGCTCGACTTCCACTGGTGCCGCTCTCTCAGGCGATTCAATCACTCCACCTGGGGACTTGGAGATTGACGGCGGACTGATATCCGCAACAACCGGTCTCGATGAACTCATCCAAGCCGGCAGCACGCGCCATTGCGGCAACATCGCCGACAACACCGGCACCACCAGAATCGCGACGATCGCCAGCAACCAGACAAGATGTCGTGTCGCCGCCGAATCGCGCCTGAGAATCAAGGCCACAACAGCCGCCAACGCCAGCAGCACCGTCCCTTTGACGGCGGAATCCACCAGCAGCAGGCTCGACGCGCTCAGCACCCCAGCCACGGTAAATATCGTGCGATTCATCTCACCGGCCCTCCTGCTGAGCTTGTTCGATCAACGCAATCAGCCGCTCGCGCTCGTCGGCCGACACTTGGTCCTTTCGCGAATGCAAATGCGCCGCGAGGGCCTCCTCCAGCGAACCGCCGAAAAACGTCTCCAGCACTTGCTCGAACGCGAGACGTCCGGCTTTGCCCTTGGCTTGCCGAGGCACATAGATCACCTCGCGTCCGCTTTCCCGCCGTCGCAGATGCCCCTTCTCTTCCAGGATGTGCATCATCCTGCGAACCGCCATCGTCGTCGGCGGCGAGGGAATGGTTTCGACGACTTGGTTCACCGTCGCCTCGCCAAGCGCAAAGACCGCGTCCATGATCTGACGCTCGCGTCGGCTCAGATCAAACGAATCAGGCATGAGCAGTTCCTCCTGCGGCAGAGTTCTCGTTCGGCACTCAGCACGAGTGCCGTTAGCGTTGCGCTAAGAATGTAACGCAATCTCGCTGGAGGTCAATATCCGAAGCGTTACTGTTTTAGCGTTCTGTCGGCGCTCTGCCCGCGGGTTGCGCAACAAGCCCGCTACCGTGCGGCCTCGGTTGCCTCGCCCCGGAAGTGACGTGGGTGGCGCGAATTGTCCAAGCCGATCGTAATGTCCAAGACGGTCATGGAGCCCAAGAGGGCCAGCCCTGTGAACGTAGGGTTTGAACACTTGGTTTTGGGCTTTCTCAGATTGCTTGAAAATGAAATCGTACCGAGTCTGACGGTTGGAACTCGAATCTC
>CAYSHJ010000864.1:0-2811 GCA_964430385.1 uncultured Planctomycetaceae bacterium | reverse complement strand
CGCAGCACGATTGAGGCATCGAGCGCGAAACTGAGGCAATCGACATATTGGGCGTCGTATTGCCAGCGTTCGGGCCACGAAAGATGAATGTTGCCGTGGACCTGACTCAGTCCCGTCAGCCCGGGCCGGACAAGCAATCGCCGTTTCGCGAGGTCGGTGTACTCGGCCAGTTGCGTGGGCATGGCCGGGCGAGGCCCGACCAGCGACATGTCGCCGAAGACGATGTTCAACAACTGCGGCAGTTCATCGAGTTTGAATCTCCGCAGCCAAAAACCGACGGCGGTCACGTCATCCGTCTTGCCAAAAACCTCCGCGCGAGCCGTACGGAGCTTGTGTGTCATCGTGCGGAACTTGAGCGCGTGGAAAGTCGTCCCGTTCCGACCGAGCCGTTCTTGCACAAAGAACACCGGCCCGCACGAGGTCAGTCTCACCAACGCCGCAATGATCAAAAACAACGGCGACAGTGCAACCGCGATCGGCATCGAGACGCACAGATCAAGCAGCCGTTTGAAACCGTTGCGGTAGGGTTGGCGAATCAGTTCGCGCATGAGTGATTGTTTCTCCAAGAGCAGCACCGTGATTTGTCTGAAATCAGCCGGAACGCGCTAGCGTCCGGTTTGTGCGTCTCCAACTGAACCGGACGCTAGCGCGTTCCGGCTGATCAACACGATCTTGTTCTTGAACCAGTCCTTCGTTTTCGAAGGTCGTTTGATTATCGAAACCCCCCTCACCCTGACCCTCTCCCCCGATGCGGGGGAGAGGGAACCAGAAAGTCGAACGTGCGCAGTAGACCTATGCCGCATTGGCCTGACGCTCCGAAAACGGTTGTGTGTCGATTTGGCCTGTCGCTGACAGACACATGCGATAGTTGTCGGCCAGGGCTTGCCAAAGGTCTTCACGGCGGAAGTCGTTTTGAGCGCGACGTCGGCCGGCCTCGCCGTGACGCTGGCGCAGGAACGGCTCGCGCAGATAGCGTCCGAGTGCCTCGGTCAGTCCGGTGCAATCACCCATCTCGACAAGCTGGCCCGTTGCGCCATCGACGACGGCATCGATCGTGCCTGTCGCGCGGAAACCGACGACCGGCAATCCCGCTGCGGCGGCTTCCAGCAGCACGTTTGGAAAACCCTCACGGTGCGACGGGAACGCGAAAAGATCGAAGACTCCGTAATACAACTCGACCTCTTGACTCGGACCGCTCAGCACGGCATTCGGATGTGACTGCAACCGCCGCAACACGTCGCTCGGCAGCGGATCGCCTTGTTCGACCTCGCCCACCAGCAGCAACCGTGCGTCGGGAAACTCGAGCAGCAGATGCTCGAAAGCGTCGAGTAACTCAGGAATGCCTTTGTCGCGAGTCAACCGGCCAACGAAGCCAATCACCGGCGCGTCGACCGGGATGTTCCATTTGGTTCTCAAATCGGCGATCTCTTCCCGTTGAGCTGCGTTGAACTGAAATCGCTCAAACCCGACGCCGTTCGACGATCCGTGTCGCAACACCAGCGTCTTGTCTCGCGACGCCAGCCCGCGAGCGACATACGCGTCGCGCAGACTGTGACTCACACAGATCACCTGATGAGCACACATTGACGCGAGCTTTTCGGCCCAACTCAACAAACGCGACTTCCAACCGCAGGTCGTTTCCAGTCGCAGACCGCGCAGGGTGTAGATGCGGACCGGAACGCGACACAGGCACGCGGCGAGGTTTCCCAGCAAGCCGGCCTTCGGCGTGCCGGCATTCACAATGTCCGGACGCAGTCGACGCAGCGTCATGCACAGCCGCCACAACGCTCGCAGATCACGCAGCGGGTGAATCTCCCGTTCCATGGGAATCGGGATGACCGTCACTCCTTCTCGCTTGGCCACGGCTGACAGCGATTCATGTGGCGACACGATGACCGTCACGTCGAAGCCTTGCTGACGCATAAACGCCAGTTGCCCGCGCATCAGGAATTCCGCGCTCATCGCGTGCGTCGTGATGTAACAGAGTTTGCAACGCGCCGCTGGCTCCCCACCCGGCTTGCCCCGGTGGTTTTCAGGATTTTGCACTACTGCCGCGGATTGAGTAATCAGCTCCAAGCCAGCAACTCCTTATCAAGTATCAAGTAGTGCAAAATCCCGCGAACCACCGGGGCAAGCCCGGTGGGGGCGACCGCTGGTTACCTTGCCGTGTATCCGCCATCGACCACGAGCGTCGTCCCGGTAATCCAGCGGCCAGTGTCAGCGAGCAGGAAGCCGATCGCATTCGCCACGTCGAGCGGCGTGCCGAAGCCGAGCGGGTGTGCGGCTCGCAAAACTTCGTACTGCTCGGCCGGCATTTGTTGAGAGACTTGATCGGTCATCTCAGTCTGTACGTGGCCGGGACTGACGCAGTTCACGCGGATGCCTTCCGGGGCGTATTCAAGAGCCAACGACCGGCAAAATGAGTCGAGCGCACCTTTGCTGGCCGAGTAAATTGACAACGCCGGCAGACCGATCAGCCCCATGATTGACGAGACGAAGACGATCGACGACGGCTTTTGACAAACGCCGCGTTGTCGAAAGGTCTTCGCTAACTGTACCGCGGCGAGGAAGTTGATTCGCAGCAGTTGATCGACGTTCTCCAACGTGGTGACGCGCAACGGCCGAGTCATCTGCATGCCGGCGCAATGCACCAAACCAGACAGCCCGCCCTCCTCCGTGCCGACACGCTTCAGCCATTCGTTGGCTTGATCAGTTTGGTTGAGGTCAAACGGCTCGATGCGACACGAGGCTCCTTCGAGTCGATCGGCCGTGACTTGCAACTGCTCGCGGTTGCGACCGACGAGCACGACC
>CAYSHJ010000863.1:0-8338 GCA_964430385.1 uncultured Planctomycetaceae bacterium | reverse complement strand
GATGTCGGGCTTGTACGGCACGGAGTAGCCGGTCAGCACATCGTGCGTCTCAATAATCTTTCTGTACTCTGACGGGTCGTGTTTCATCGACGAGGTGAAGTTTCCTTGGATCAACGCGACTCGCGGACCGGGCTGGAACTCGGCTTGCCCACGTCGCACGAAGCCGTATCCCAGCGCCGTGGCCAGCACGAGCAGGCATACCACAACCGACGCGACCTGCCGTCGCCAAGTTGTCCTGGAATTCGAGAGCATCGCTTCATCGGGTGGAGGCAGATGTCGCAGCGCTTCCGGCAGTTGCACGGGCGCGAGCAATCGCAAGCGACGCAGCCATGACTGAGGCACCAAGCCCGCGAGCATCGCGCTGCTCAGTGCCACGACGAAGCTCACGCCATACGCGCCGAAGACGTCGGACAATTGAATCAGCTCCGTCCAGCGATACTGCGAGTGACCGAGGAAGTACCACGCGAAGCCGGTCATCAAGTGGGCTCGCACGAACTCGAGACCCGTCCACACCAGCGGTGCGGCGAACGTCTGCGGCAAGTGGAAGCGATGCACGGCGACTCGCGAAAGGCCGACGAACACCGGCCAGTACGCCGCTTGATACGCCGCCAGCGCGAACCACGCGACGTACATCGAGGCGTCACCCAGCCGCATCCATTGCAATGTCGGCAACCAGAACAGCAGGCCACCGACGTACGTGACCAGCCACGTGAGTCGTGGTGCGCGCTCCAATCGGACCAGTAAACTCAACGGTGTGAGCGCGACCCACGCCAGAGGCGACCAATCGAGCGGTGTGAAACTAGCCCACAGCAACACGGCCGAGATCGCGACGAGCAACCACACTCCGCGAGCCGGCGCCGGTTGCGATCGTGCGGCGGTGATGATTTCTTTGACGGTCGGCTCGCGCTGTCTATCGCGAGCGGCCACCGTGCGTGACAACTCTTCGGGCTCGGGGTTGCTCACGTTGGACACGATGTTCGCTTCCGCCACCACACATTCCGGGCCACTGACGCTCGTCGACATCGGCATCCTCCTTGAGCCATTGGCCGAGAGTGAACTCGAAAACAGGCCGGTCGGTCAACGGGAGTCGACGCGATCGCGGCTATCGCAGATTGTTAATTGTCAGTTTGCAATTGGCAATTGGGCTGCCCACTCCAGCGTCTCGCGGACGAGGTGCCCCATGTGCGGATGCGACGGCTCCCGGTCAACGCGCAGGCCGGCTTCGCGAACCGCCTCCGAACAGGTTGGGCCAATGGACGCCACGTAATTGCGATTGGCCGCCGTCACAAACGCCTCGACACAGCCCAGTCGCTCGGCCACCTGCAGCGCGTGGCGAATTTGCTGAGCGCTTGTGAACAACAACACGTCGAATTGGCCACGAATCGTGTCGCGAATCGCGGCTTCCAGCGGCGCGAGGTCTTCGGGCAATTCCCAGCGATAGACCGGGACGGGCAAGACCGTCGCGCCGCGAGCCGCCAGGGCGGCATAAAACTCGCTGCTGGGCTGGCCGTATTCCTGAATCGCGACTGTGCGGCCGTGCAACTCGGCGTCGATCACAGTCAACACTTCGTGCCACGTGTTTGGTTCGGGAGCGCGCTGGTCGATAGGCACGCCCCACTCGCGGAGCACAGCGGTGGGCTTGGGGCCGCGCACGACGATGCAGCATCGCTCGAGAGCCTGAAAAAACGCCGCGCGGTCGAGTCGGGTCTCGACGACTTCCAGAAGCGCTCGCGCACCGACGCCCGTCATGAACACGACGACGTCGATCTGGCCGGCTTGCAGACGATCCAGGAACTCGAAGACCGCCGGATTGTTTTCCAGCGGCACTTCGCGCATCGACGGCGCAACGCTGGCGACTCCGCCATGCCGCTCGATCAGAGAGCGCATTTCGGCTTGCTTGCGACTTTCGAAGCTGCACACTCGGAGCGTTCGCGTCGCGGAGCATGGTGATGGCCGGTCGGTCGGCCGGTCGGTCGAGGAAGCATCGAGGTGATTCCGCTCAGGTGTTGTCATGGACAAAATCGTAGCGGCGTTGGCACCGAGTTGCATCGCGGTGCGCGAATAGCGTTGCGATCCGTCCCTCTCGACCTCAATCAAGCAACCCCACTGGGCTTGCCCCAGTGGTTTACGGGATTCTGCACTACTGAGCCGTTTGTTTCGCGTGACACCGAGTCGTGCAAAATCCCGCGAGCCACCGGGACAAGCCCGGTGGGGATCGTTTATTTGAGAGCCAGAGCGATCACGCGACAAGCAGGTCGACTGGGGAATGTAGGCGCTCGTCCAGAGCCCTCCCACGCGGAATGGCCCCAGCTACATCCCCAGCCGACCTTCTCATCGCCGATCGGTTTCGAGTCTCCCACGTGGAAATCAAGTAGAAAGCCGGGGCGCAACGCAAAAACATCCGTGATCAAGCGGCGACACCGTCGGCTTCGAGGCCATTCTTGGCAAACGGTGTACCAACGAGCGATTCGACAGCCATCTCGCGAAATTCGTCGCTTTTTCCAGGCGATTGCCGGCCTCGAATCTTTCGACTTGCTGCCAGCTCGCGCGGCAACGCTGATGAATGTCAAGGCTTTCGCGACGGGCACCGTTAGTGTTCGCAAAGCCAGAAGACGCGTGGCGAGTTTTGAAAACTCCGTCACCGGCGCCGGCGACCACGATCTGCAAACTGGCATCCGCACGCAAGCTTCTTTGCTCTGACCATCGACCACGCCTCAAGAACTTGGCATAGTGGAGCAGACCGCAGCGTGCTCCTCTCGATCGCCAAGGATTCGCACGTGTCACTAAAACCGCCAGACCATTGGAAATCGCTTACAGGTCCATCCGGTTGGTATCGCGTCGGGTTTCCGCCTTCGTGGCAATCCGACATGCGAGACAATGCCACGCATTTGGTGCTTCCGGATCAAAGCGGCATTCTGTCGCTCCGCTGTGTTTGGGGTGAGACGCCGCAGTTGGAAAACGCGGTCGACTGGGGTTTGCTCTTTCCACTACGGCGACGAGGCCGACGCATCCACCCGCTGAATTTGTCGCAGCCGTCGGCGGGCTGGGAAGGCGAAGCGGTGCTCGAACCACTGCGGCCGTGGTGGCAGCATTGGTTTCGCCGACGGGATTGGCATCGTTGGAAAGTCTGGGCAATCTCGTGGCCCAAGCTGCTGTTGCTGGCCACGTTTGTCGAGCGAGGTGACCGGCCACATGATCCCGAAACTGACACGCTGGTCCGCATGGTGCTCAACACGTTGCAGGCTCCGGAACACATCGCCGACCCGCCCAAGGTCTTCGCGGACCGAGCATTGAAGTTGGCACGCTTGAAGTTTCCGCTGCTTGACTGCGAAGCGACGGGCGAATTCCAACTCAGGCTGGGGAAGTCGAACGTCAACCTCTTCAACTTTTATCGCTCGTACGTGCAGGCTCCCAACCGCTTCGAAAACATCCTGCTGCCGGCGCTGACCACCGTCGTGCAAGTGCAGGAATGGGGCGAAGACCAAACCACGCCGCCGTTTGAACAGGTCCGTGAACGCATTATGCCGATGCTCTATCCCGAGAAAGTCTGGCGCGACAACTTCTCCAGCTTCGTCGGCGAGCCGTGGGTCGGCAACCTGATGATCTTGTACGTCGTCGATGAAGCGCAGGCCTATTGGTACATCCGTCATGATCTGCTGAAGAAATGGCATCTCACCCCCGAGGAACTGCATGAATTGGCGATGAGCAACCTCGATCGGTACTTTGATGAACATCCGAGCGAGATGTTGTTGACCGGTCATGAAGATGGCCCCAAGCTGCTCATGCCGCACAAGCCGGACGCCTACAACACGGCCCGATTGATCAGCCACGAATTCCACGACAAGCTGCGCGAAGTCTTGGGACGCGAGTTCGCCATCGGCATGCCAAATCGGGACTTCTTCGTGGCCTTGAGCACCGGTGCTCCCGAGATGTTGCAGCATATCCGCGAACGAGTCCGCGAAGACTTCTCACAAATGGACCACCCGCTGACCGATAAACTGCTGCTGGTCAGCGCCGACGGCGTCAGCGAACTGCCGTGATGCTGAAACTCAATTGAAAATTTGCAACGCCCGACGAAAAGGCGAGCGGGGTGGCGTTCGCTCCCCGGTGATGCGTGAATTCCTTTCCACTCGACTCCCTCATGCTCGATGGTTCGTCTCGCGGTGAAATGATTCTGCTCGGCACCGGCACCAGCGTCGGCGTGCCAATGATCGGTTGCGACTGTTCGGTCTGTACATCGACCAACCCGAAGAATCACCGCACGCGAACTGGTGTCGCCGTGACGGCCCCGCGCGGTGTCTTTCTGATCGACACGCCACCAGAGCTACGATTGCAACTCCTGCGCGAACGAATTCGCATGGTCGAGGCGGCCATTTACACGCACAGTCACGCGGATCACCTCTTTGGTCTCGACGATTTACGCATCTGCGGACACCGGCTCTCGCGGTCGATTCCGTTATTCTGCGAGGAACCGGTCGAGCGACAAATTCGCTCGGCGTTCAGTTACGCCTTTGAAGTTCCGTCGCAAGACCAGCATCCCGGTGCCGTGCCGAAGTTGGAACTCGTGCGCATCGGACTCGAACCGTTCGACCTGTTGGGCCTGACGGTCCGACCGATTCGCCTGCTGCACGGCCGCTTGCCGATTTTGGGATTTCGAGTTCACGACATCGCATTCTGCACCGACGTCAGCGGCATCCCCGAGGAAAGCTGGCCGTTGCTCGAAGGACTGGACGTGCTCGTCATCGACGCGCTACAAGACAAACCACATCCGACGCACTTCAGCATCTCGCAAAGTTTGGCAGTGGTCGAACGACTCAAGCCGCGTCAAACCTATTTCACGCACATGTCCCATTCGCTCGATCACGACGCCACCAACGCGCGAATGCCGGCGGGAGTCGAACTGGCCTACGACGGACTGCGGATTCCGCTGTGAGGGTTGCAGGACGAAGAGTTAGGCAACTCCCTGAAATCGATTTGCCCACATTAGCCCGACGCGCCAGCGAGGGATTGCCGGGAAACCCTCGCTGGCGCGTCGGGCTAGTGTGGAGAGAGTTTTCTCCGGTAGTTGCTCACTTATCCTCTTCATCCGGCAAGTCTGTGATCTCCGCGCGATGCTGTTCCAACTCCTCGGCCATTCGCGTGGGGTCGAGCGGTTCGACGATCGCGTACTTGCCGTCGTTCCAGCGGAAGAAGTCGACGCGCTGGCAGCGTTCGCTGCAAAAGGGAAACCAGTCCGACTCGCGAGCGGCGTCTCCCACGATGGACTTTTGACAGATCGGGCAAGTCGGCGGTTTGATCATGGAAATCGCTCAAGTCAGTTGGCCGCCGGCGCGGCGGCATGGTCTTTCAGCCAACGGTCGAGTTGACAGCGCAGATCGCTGAGCATCGTGCGATGCTCTGGTTCATCGGCGAGATCCCCGCGTTCAACGTCATGCAGTGGCGATGGCGACACGCCAGGAATAAAGCGGAACGACTCGGCGCACAAGGTCGAAGAGGCTGATCGTGCAAGCGGCTGTTCCTGACGGCGACGCCTCGGCATTACGATCTGCGGCGGCGCGATGCCAACGGTGGACCTGCTCGCCTTCCTGACTCCCACGCCGAGCAAGGTGGACATCGTGCCCGCCGTGGCGGGTCGGCCGAGCGATGCGCCACGCACCGGGCAAGACGACCGGCGACATCCTGGTTCCGCTGTCCGTGGAACAGGCCCACTGCGAAACTTTGGACGCTGCCGTCGCGCGGGCCGAGTTCGAGGAAGTCTGGGCCGTGTTGCAGGCCTTGCAAGAACAGGACGAAGTGCTTGACGACATCGACGACATCATCCACCAGATTGCCGCGGATATTCGCGGACGGTATAAAATTGCACGAGTGTTGCCACAGGCTGCGAGAACTTTGCCATGAATGAGACTCAACTCAACCAAGAGGCCGCCGATCGGATCTGTCAAGGACTTCCGTGGAACGGTCGGCATTTACGTCGTGGTGAGTGCGTGGCCCTTTTGGACGGCAAGGTCATTGCCGTGGCAGAGGATCTCGACGGAGCCTTGAAGAGCCTGCGTGCGACGGACCCGAATCCTCGGCGGGGTATGGTGTTTGAGGTCGCGCCGCCAATTATCGACGTCATCCGCCGAGCGTGACCATGCCCACTGTGTACTTTCCGAGTCGTCCCGAATTCGAAGTCATTGACGTTCGGTTCTTGACTGTGGATGGCAGTGAGAAACTTCAGACGTTGCTCGTCGATTCAGGTTTCACAGGTCAGAGTTCTTTCGTTTTGGCCCACGACGCCATGGAATTCGTCCAGTCCGCAGCCACATCCTGTCAGGCAGCAGGCGCTCTCAGCGGTTTACAGCAACGTGCCCTGGTCACTTGCCGACTTCCCGATCTGTCGTTTGAGAAATCGTTCCTCGCCATCCTCGCCGATGTGTCGCAACTCGCACTCCCACCGGGCATTCACGGACTGGTCGGCCTGAGATTTCTCCGTCACTTTCGCCGCTGGGGAGCGGAGCGAACCGACGACGGCTCCTGGCGTTTTTTCCTTGCCATTGAACCAGTCGCGCAGCCAGTCGATCAGAGTTAGTCGGCCGAGCGATGCGGAACGCACCGGGCAAGACGACCGGCGACATCCTGGTCCCGCTGTACGTGGAACAGGCTGCGGGCGAATCGTTGGATGCCGCCGTCGCGCGGGCCGAGTTCGACGAAGTCTGGGCCGTGTTGCAGCCCCTGCAAGACCAGGACGAAGTGCTCGACGACATCATCCACCGGATGCGAGCGGAGCGTCGGCTGACCAAAGGTTTTTTCAGCGATTCGCGGCTGCGTGAACGAGTCGAGGTTCTCGGCCCCACCCTGACGCTCGACAAGCTGCGTCGAGCCATCGCCACCCGCTGCCTGGACCACCTCGCCCGCCCGTGGGACGAGATGGTTCAATTGCTCGTGGCCTACAAGAAACAGCACCGCCACCTGCGCGTTCGCAAAGACGCTTCAGCCCCTTGGACCACGTTGCTGTTGGTAAATGGACTTGTCCTTTGTCCGCACTGGAACTTGAAAGACACGGCCTTGGTCGGCAAGCTGCGCTCGAATCCTCGAACAGACTTCGTGAGCCGACTCGACCGCGTTGAGAATCCTTCATGCCGATTTCGTGGAATGAAATACGACACAACGCCGTGGCCTTCGCCAAGGAATGGGCGACCGAGTCTCGCGAGGATGCAGAAGCGAAATCTTTTTGGGACGAGTTCTTCGCCGTGTTCGGAATCAAACGGCGGACAGTGGCTAGCTTCGAGGAACCGGTGAAGAAGCTGTCGGGAAGTTGGGGCTTCATCGATCTGTTCTGGCCCGGCACTCTGTTGGTCGAACACAAGAGCCGGGGCAAACCGCTCGACAAGGCCGAAAGCCAAGCAATCGAGTACGTTCATGGTCTCAAGAATGCCCAACGAGACGACGAAATCCCGCGTTACATCGTCGTCAGCGACTTTGCTCGCATTGCCCTGCATGATTTGGAAGACGATAGCAGCACCGTCATTGAACTGGCGGACCTGCATCGACACGTTCAGAAGTTCGCATTCATTCCCGGCTATCAACAACACAAGCTGGACGCCGAAGACCCAATCAACATTAAGGCGGTGGAACTGCTTGGCGAACTCCACGACGTCTTGGAGGCCGGCGGTTACCGGGGGCACGAACTGGAACGCTTTCTCGTTCGCGTGCTGTTTTGCCTGTTCGCTCAAAATACCGGGTTGATCGAGCGGAATGCCTTTGAACTGTATGTGCTCAACCACACGGGCTCTGACGGGACCGACCTCGGCCCACAATTGGCGCGGCTGTTTCAGGTGCTCAACACGCCGCAGGAGCGGCGGCAAACTAATCTGCTCGAAGAGTTGTCCGATCTACCGTATGTGAACGGCGACCTATTTGCCGAATCGCTGGGGTTCGCGGATTTCAACCGCGACATGCGAAACCGGTTGTTGGCGTGTTGCCGATTCGACTGGAGCCGGATTTCTCCCGCCGTGTTTGGTTCGCTGTTTCAGAGCGTCATGGAACCGCGCGAGCGCCGACAGATCGGTGCTCATTACACCTCCGAGCGTGACATTCTCAAGCTCGTCCGTTCGTTATTTCTCGACGACTTGCGGGCAGAGTTCGAAAGCATCCAAACCAACAAGAAACGACTGGCCGAATTTCATAGGAAGTTGGGCCGGCTGACATTTTTCGATCCGGCCTGCGGCTGCGGCAACTTTCTGGTCGTCACCTATCGCGAGCTGCGGCTGTTGGAATTGGAAGTGCTCAAACGCTTGTATGGCCGACAGCAGGTCGTCGATATCCACACGCTTTCGTTGGTCGATGTCGATGCGAT
>CAYSHJ010000862.1:0-8454 GCA_964430385.1 uncultured Planctomycetaceae bacterium | reverse complement strand
TCGCGCGAGCTTCAACTTCTCCGGGTCTTGCGAGTCCTTGAACGGCGTCTCGGTGATCGTCTTGCCCGCGTACTCGTTGAGCGCCGGCTTCGGATCAAACGACTCCATGTGCGACACGCCGCCGTTCATGAACAGCCAAATGACGCTCGTGGCTTTCGGGGCAAACTAAGCCTGCCCATCCGGCGGCAACCAATTCGTCGGCGCGTCGGCGCGCACGATGCCGTCCCGCTGCAGCATTGCTCCCAAGGCAAGGCCCGTGAATCCCATGCCGACGTCGGCGAGAAAGGTCCGCCGGTGGATGCGGTTCCCCGAACATCCGCATGGCGATGAAGGCTGCAAGTCCATGACTCACTCCTCACGAAGTCGGTTGTATCCAATCTTCGATTCTCAAACCCTCAACTTGCTCAAAGTCAGCACGGTTCGACGTCACGAGTGTTGCCTTTGACTCCAGGACGATTGCAGCTATGGCGAGATCTTGTCGTCCAATCTGACGATGCACTTTTCGTAATTCCACATATCGAACGACCGCGTTCGGCAAAAATGGCAAGACGTTCAGGTCTTGAATCGCCCGCACGATTCGATTTTTGATTTTCGATTTGAGAACTGCTCATGCGATACGCGGCGCTCGTGACCATCAGCCGATGCAGGTGCTTCATGCTCCAGCCGTGTTCCATGAACTCGACGGCCAGCCAGTCGAGCAGTTCGGGATGCGTCGGCGGAGTTCCTTTGCGGCCGAAGTCGAATACGGTCGGGACCAGTCCGCCTCCGGCGGAGCCGAAGTGTCTGGACCAAATATGATTGACGGCGACGCGCGCGGTGAGCGGGTGGCGAACATCAGTCATCCAGCGAGCGAGCGCGGTGCGGCGGCCAGTGCTCGTCGCCGGAAACGGCTTGGACCGCGAGGCCTCGGTTTCGAGATTCGATTCGAGTGTCTTCAGCGCGCCGTGCAACGACGTGTAGCTCTCGCCGGGCGATTCGATGATTTTCGTGGCTGCTTCGAACGCGGCCAGAACGAGTGCGGCTTTGGCTTGCTCGAGCGATGGTGGCGCATCGCTCGGTTTGGCGTTGCCGACCGATTTCCACATTTGACCGCCGGTCGTCGCGAACCAAAACCTTCTGGCTAGCGGGGGGCGTCAGCCCCCCGGTTGGGTCGGGTGTCGGTCGAGCTTCGACCGGGGGGCTGACGCCCCCCGCTAGCCGACTTGCTGCTTCAAGCTGCTGCTTCGCCTTCTCGACGGCCTGTTTGGCGTCGGTGATCGCGCGTTCCGCCGCGGCAAGATGATTCTCGAGCACGAACGGTCGCAGTCCCGGCTGATGGGCTTCGGACGGCAACGCGAGGGTCTCGACCTTGAATTCGCCGAGCGACAAGAACGCCGGCACAGTTGGTTCGATGACGCGGTCTTTGTCGGGACGACGGTCATCTCCGCGGATGTGCAGAACGGTCGCGGCGTCGAGGTTGCAATCGAACGCCCGCGGCAAACCGTTCTTTTCGAAATCAACTTCGCCGGGGAGTTGGTCGGTACGGATTTGATACGGCTCGAAGAACGCGCGGAAGCGGTAGTAGTCGACTTGAGCGAACGGGTCGTATTTGTGGTCGTGGCACTTCGCGCAGCATTTCGTTGTAGCCAGTGTCGGCGTTGAGCGACTCGATGATCCAATCGCGCCAATGCCAGATGTGTTTTTGGCTGTTGCGGACCTCGGCACCCAGGCCCCACCAATCGCTGTACCGCCAGAGGTCCATCCAGTGCCGGCCCCAGCGCTCGCCATTCTGTTGACTGTCGAGCAGTCGATTGACGACATGCTCGTAAGCGTCGGCCGAATGAGCGGCGACGAAGGCGTCTTGTTCTTCGCGCGTCGGCAGGAGTCCGATCAGGTCGAGGTAGACTCGCCGCAGCAAAATGCGCTTGTCAACCGGCGGTTGCGGCGTGAGGCCACGTTTCTGATGCTCGACCGCGAGGAACGAGTCGATGGGGTTGCGAATTTGAAATTTCAAATCTGAGATTTGAGATTTGATTTCCGGCACGGCGGGCCGCACAGGCGTTTTGAATGACCAGTGATCTCGCGGATCGCGCTCCGGTTGTTCATCGGCCGGCGCGATGGCACCTTGCTTGATCCAGTTCGTCAACAGAGTGATTTGCGCCGGCGTGAGCGGTTCGCCCTCGGGTGGCATGCGCTCCGCTTCGTCTGTGGCGGAGACTTTTTGCACCAGCAAACTGTCTGTCGCATCGCCGGTCTGAATCGCCGCGCCGTTCTCACCGCCAGTCTTCATCGCAGCGGCCGTGTCGAGCCGCAGTTTGGCTTCTTGCTTCAACACTCCGTGACAGGCGAAGCAACGCGACTGCAAGATCGGCTTGACCTGCTTGGCATAATCGACGGTTTCGTCAGCGACCGTCGATATGCCAAACAGCAAAACATGGCCGAGCAACAGAATCGGCACGCCCCAGAATCGTGCAGTCATCGCGACCCCTCGGTTCGAGCCAGACCACGTTGTTCAGCAACGTGGATTGACCTCATCAGAATAGACGTCGCAGCGGTCCGTGGGGAGTGACGAACGAAAGCGGCTTTGGGAAGTTCCTGCGACTCGCTACCGCAAGCGGCACCAGCCGGCCGCCGGCGACACCACCGTGATGTCTTTGTCGGCGGCGTGCTACGACGACGCTCTTAGAACGCCCGGTCTCGTCGTTAATACCGCACGCGGCTGAGTCTGACACTAACCCGAAGCGTAAGCGAGGGACTGTTACCTCAGCTCTCGCTTACGCTTCGGGTTAGTGTGGGTGTCGCCCAAAGATGTCAGACTTGGCCGTGCGTCGTTTAGCCGAGCTTGGCGAACGGAAAACATCTCCCGCACTCCGCTGATGCGGTTACAAAACCATGTCGCGACCGTGAAGGGCGGGGAAGCAATTTGAGCGATGGAGACTCGAAGTGCCTGACCCTACCGAATTGCAGGTGTCGAATTTCGCCCCAAAGGGGCATCACTATGTCAGCCCAGGCCAACGGCCTGGGATACGGTCGCGACAACCCAACATAGCCCCAACGGGGCGGCTCTAATCGGTGTTTGCCGTCGTTGATTGGGCGTTTCGACGCGACGCATTCTAGTGTCGCCCCTTCAGGGCTGGATGATCTTCACGGGTATTGTCGCCCCAGGCCGATGGCCTGGGCTGACATGGGGCTGCCCCTTCGGGGCGGAGACCATTGCACCTGGAATCCGTTAGGGTCAGCGACTTGCAAAAACGTCTGACAAGAGCTCTGGAGGTTGAGCACTCTTGCCCGACACAGCGACGGGCAAGAGTGCCCATCCTACAAATCGCTCTTGGCATCATCGTTCTCGATCACCCACACGCGAGCGAACCGCAGCGCGGAAGACAGGTCCACTCGTTTGCCGTCATCATTCGTGAACTCCCAGCTTCCGTCGTGAAGTTGACTTCTTCGCCATGTGCCAGCACCGAACGTCACAAGAAATGGAACGTCCTTGTTGACGATTGTCCGAAAGTTCCGGTCGTCTTCGCTGCCATCTGTCACGTCGTCCGGCACTCCGTGTGGGAAATACACGAACGGGACGGCCATTTTCGGATCGCGCGGGACTTCCGCGAAGTATGTCGGAGCCAGTTCGGTCAGTGATTCCGGATACCGACCATGCTCACGATGGAAGTCGGCAAGTGCGAGTAGCAGCATCGTGGCTCGGAACGATTCCGCGCGCTTCAGGAATTCAGTTTCAACGATCACGAAGACGCCCCAATGCATGTTTGGCGGTACGAGTGTAGCTTGCAGAATCGCTCCCTCCGCGGAGTTGCGATCGTAATTATTGAGAGCGTCTAGCTTGGTCCTTTCTTCCGGCGGCATGAGTTCAGCGATGTCGGCCAAGTCCTGAACGGATGGAAACTGAGACTGCGAAAAGAGCGGCAACCGCCGATTCGCCTTCAGAATCCTCCCCAGCAAATCCGCACGTTGTAGCGCGAGTGACGATTGCCATCGAACAACGCGATCGGATCGCCAGCGTTCCCAGAACATTGCATTCCAGACTGTCGACAATTTCCAGAACGTCTCTCCCTCACCCCACGATCGGACAGCCTGGGCGTATCTCTTCCACGTTTCTCCGAGTTTCAGCCATTCGAGAGCTTGGAGGTACTCGTGATGCACTGCGCTCTGAATCAACGTGCGGTCAGGGGCAATCTCCTCCAGCTTGCGGATCGCCATGATGATGCGGTCGCGACTTTGCTCGTTGTGCCGCCCCCATTTGGCGACAGTCGCCAAGAACCACGCTTCGTGAACGAACGACGACGACGTGTTGGTGAACAAATCACGAACCGGTGCGGCTCGCAAATCGGAGCGTCTCAGCAACTCAAACGCGATCAGAATATCGTTCCAGGTCGCGTCGAGGTCGCCAGTTATTCGGGAATGCTCCGCTTGCTGAATCATCAGCCACGGCAGCTTTTCCGTTCGATCTGCGATCGAATCATCATTGGGACGAGGTGGGAGATCGGCTTCGACGAGCGCCAACGGCACCGGCGGCTTGCCATGAGCCTCTCGTAACAGCGGCAGCACCGCGACATGCTGCGCCAGCCAGTCACGATAGAAGCCATCAAACGCCTCGACGCGAACTTGGCGGTCGGTCCAATCGGCGTGTTCTTTTTGGAGACGAGTCCGGCGAGCTTCGTAGGTTTCCAAGCGATCTTCGCCACCTTCGATCTCTGCTACTGCACGGCGGTAAATTCTGAGCGTCTCCTTCTCAGCCGGCGTGAGTCGCGCAAGAATTTGAGGAGCCTCGTCCCATTCCGGAGGAAGCATCACCACTGGAATTTGGATCACTCGGTACGTCGCGCAGGTTGCCAGCAAAACGACGACCGGAACTCCGATCCCCAGCGCGAGCCGCCAGCGAGCGACTCGATCGTGGCGTTCTTCCACCCAGTCGTTCGCCTTGAGCCACGTCACGAACAGCCCGATCACCGGCAACGAACCGACTGACCACCACGCCGGGGCAAGCCACGAAGTCATCAATTGGCCCCACATGAACGCGAACACCGCCAGCGCGACGCCCACGGCAATCGCGACCACCGTGCTGCGGATCAGCATGGCGGCGAACTGACCGGCGGAATAACAGAGAAACGGGCCGAGCGCCGGCATCATGCGACCGAACGCGGCATCCTCTGGCCGTAAGTGTGGCGGGTATTGCAGCCCATAATTGTCGGTTTGCAGCCAGAGTGTCGCGACGCTCATCACCAACACCGGCGGCAACCAGATTGCTTGGCGACTGACCCATGCCAAGCGTGGCGGGCATCCACGCTCGGCCATGAAACGAAATCGGCTGCTCCAGTGTTCCGGCGCGAACGCGAAGAGGCCGCAAACGAAACTCCCCGTGAGCCCTGGCAGCAACAAGTCTGTCCAGCGGTTCGCGGTTTTGAGCGTGAAGAATTCGAATCCAAACCAAACGAGGATTGCTCCCTGTACCCAACGTCCGTCGCGCCAGCCCAGCCACAACGATCTCGACCAACCAAACTGACGCTCGCCGATGTACGGCGGCAGTTCGGCATCCGAGGGATAACTCGGAGCGATGTCTGGCTTCCGTCGGGACCGCCAGCGCGGCAGCCGAAGCCGATCTTCAAACCACAGCTTGCCGACGACGATGTTGCCGGCAAGAAGCGCCAAAACCACTCCAATCCGTGTCGGTACAAATCCGGCGCTCGAGCCTGGCCAATCGGAGTCTTGCATCGGGCCTCTCAAATAGGGCACGACGAAATAGAGCATCACAGATTGCAAAGTGATCGCCGTTACGACACCCCATAGCGGCTGCTGGATTAACAACGAACACAGAATGCTCCAGCAAAACAATTCGACCAAAAACAACAAACCGAAGCCGCCATACACCGTGCCTTCGCGCGGTAAAGTCAGAACAAACACTCCTCGAGTGATGATCCACAGGAGCAACGTGAGCCCCATGCTGCTCACGAGCGCGAACCCCACCTTTGCCCAAAAAACTCGCGGCTGATTCGCTGGCAGCACCCGCTGAAAGTCGAACGTGCCGGTCTCGTGCTCCACCGAAAACAGCGTCGCGCAGCAGCCCAGCACATAGATCGCCGAGCCGCCATAGGCAATCCCTAGCAAACCCAGCCTGATCGGGTCGGTCGGTTGCAACGGTGGGGAACCATTCAAGGCCCAGTTCAGCGCGAGGAAGGCGATCTGCAACACCTGCGTTCCGACCAGCAACGCCAGCCACAACGGCCGCTGAGTGCGGTATTCCTTCCAGATCAAGCGCCAGAATTTGGTGTCGGAGAACATGATGCTTTCCCTGGAGTGCGGCGGCTCGACACCGCCCTCCATTCATTGTGGGTGTCACGCCAACGAATGCTTCAAGTACCTCGATCGTGAAAGTCAGGCACGCGATTGGTCGTCTCGACTCTGATTGGGAATGTTGATCCGTGATGAATGGAGGGCGGTGTCGAGCCACCGCACTTCAGGTCATTGCATGTACGCGGTGAAAATCTCTTCGAGGTTCGGGCGGCGAACGGCGACCTCCGCGACCGATTCGTGCAGACGCAAAGTCTCGATGTCCGGCGGCGCGACTCCGCGAGTCAGAATCTGCCACTGCCGCGCGCGGCGAGACTGCCGCAAGACTTCGCCGATGACCTCGGGGGGTTGAGTTGACGAAATACCCTCGGCGAGCGTGACGGTCAGTTCGGTGATCTCGTCCTTCAGCCGGTCGAGCCGTTCGCACAGCAGCAGCTTGCCGTGACGCAGGATCGCGACCATGTCGGCCACTCGCTCGACTTCGTGAATTTGGTGACTCGACAGGAACACGGTCTTGCCGGTCGCCGAACGGTCCACCATCCGTTCCAGGAACTCGCGACGCACCATCGGGTCGAGCCCCGAAGTCGGCTCGTCCAGAATGAGCAGTTCCGGGTCATGCCCGAGCGATAGCGCGAGAGCGACCTTCGCTTTCATTCCCTTCGACAGCTCTTTGATTCGCTTCGTCGCCGGCAATTGGGACTGAGCCGCCATCTGCCGATACCTCGGCAGGAACCCGTTGCCGTAGAAGCCGGCCGTGTACCAGCCGATCTCATCGACCGTCATCCATTCGTAAAGCGTCGGCTTCTCGAACACGCAGCCCGCTCGCTGCCGGATTTCCAGTCCCTGCCGCCGGCTATCAAAGCCGAGCACTTCGAGCGTCCCTTCATCGGGATGCCCTAAGCCAAGCATTGCGCGAATCGCCGTCGTTTTTCCCGCCCCGTTCTCGCCGAGCAGCGCGAACACCACGCCGCGAGGCACCTCGAACGACACGCCGTCAAGCGCCACCTCGCGGCCAAACCGCTTCGTCACGTTCACCAGCCGAATCACCGGAGCCGCCTCGTTTGTCATGATTGCCTTTCCCTGGAGTGCGGTGAGACCCAGATGCTGGGTGCCCCAACACCGCCCTCCATTGATCGGAGAGAACACGTTTTGGAGTCGCTGAGGACTGATCGCCAGCTTGATTGTGAACTGGCCGCCACGATCACGTTGCACGCAGGTTGATGGTCCACTCCCACGAAAAATGGAGGGCGGTGTCGAGCCACCGCACTCCAGGAATCACTTGCCTTTCAACTTCGCCGCCAGCTTCTTGTCGATCGCCGGCATCTCGCCGGCGATCAGCTTTTGAATCTCGTCCGCGTCCAGGCCGCTTTGCCGAGCCTCCCACAACGTCTCGCGCAGCCGTTCCTGAACCAGCTTGACCCGCTCGGCCCGGCACTGCTTGACCGCGCCCGACGCGACAGCCAGCCCCATGCCGCGGACGCTTTCCAGCACGCCTTCCAGTTGAAGCTGCTGATACGCCTTCGAGACCGTGTTGAGATTCACGGCCAACTCGCGCGCCAGCTCGCGCACCGACGGAGCCATTTCACCCGGTGGCAAGGCCCCGGTCGCGACCGCGAACTTGATCTGCCGCACGATCTGGTCGTAGATCGCCAGCCCGTTGTCCGGATCCACGTGCAGGAACATGACTGTCTCCGTGTCATATACGACTATGACAGTATGACAATCCACCGGCGAAAGGCAAGCGTTCCGAGCGAGTGAACTGCGCGCGACGATGTCTGCTGGGTGACGGCACGGCAGGTCTGCTTTTGACTTCTCGTGTTATCGGATTCCCAGCGCCTCCATTTTTTGGATTTCCAGTTGCCACCCCTGGCGCGTCTCTTCGGTGACGGTAGGGTCGGGGAGCAACGAACGGCGCGTGCAGTTGACCAGGGCCTGCAAGGTTTGGTAGCGGCGGGTCTGCTCGATGGCCGGCGGAATGTTGTCGCGGACAATTTCTTCGAGCAATTCGAGTGTGGGCGGACCGGCAGCGGCCCTGGCCTTCACCTGAGAGCGAAGCGCTGCAAACGCGGCGGCGGAGTAGCCGGCGGTCAGGTTGTTGAGCCGCTCGATGCTAGCCGCGTCCGGCGGGCCGGGCAGGGCGGCGGCCAGAACCCATTTCAGAAACTCGATGCG
>CAYSHJ010000861.1:0-4972 GCA_964430385.1 uncultured Planctomycetaceae bacterium | reverse complement strand
TCGAAGCCAGTTGGAAACGACGGAAGACCGAGGGTATCGATTTGTATTACTACCACGCTCCGGACTACGACACGCCGCTCGACGAGACGCTCAGAGCGCTGGACGACATGGTCCGGCAGGGCAAGGTCCATTACATCGGCTGCTCGAACTTTCGAGCCTGGCGGCTGTGCGAGGCGTTGTGGACGAGCGACAAGCTCAACCTGCATCGTTTCGCGGTGCTGCAACCGCTCTACAACATCGTCAACCGAGACATCGAAGTCGAAGTCTTGCCGTTGTGTCGCGAGCATCGCATCGGCGTCGTCAGCTACAGCCCGCTGGCGCGCGGCGTGTTGTCGGGCAAGTACAAACCGGGCGAAGCTTTTCCCGAAGGGAGCCGAGCCGCGCGCGGCGACAAGCGGATGAAAGAGGCGGAACTGCGCGACTCAAGTTTCGAGGTGGCTCGACAGATCACGACCTACTGCCAAAAGAAGGGCGTGGCCGTCACGCAGTTCGCGCTGGCGTGGTGCTTGGCCAATCCGATTCTGACTTCGGCGATCGTCGGCCCGCGGACGATGGAGCAGTACGACGACAACATCGGCTGCCTGAACGTCTCGATCACGTCCGAGGACGAGGCATTCGTCGACAGCCTGATTCCGCCCGGCGAACACAGCGGCAAAGGTTTTCAGGATACCGCGTATCCGGTGACGGGACGGCCGAGGCGCTGAGGTTTGGAGATGGCGGGGGGAGGGAACGGAATTCTTGCGAATTCCGCTACAGGAACTCTTCGTCCACATCCGGCGAAGCTATTGTCTGATCGCCCAGCACCAGCTTGCGATAGCTTTCATACCTCGTCAGCGAGATCAGGCCCCGCGCGGTGGCGGCTTGGACGGAGCAGTCGGACTCGTGAAGGTGGCGGCAATTCGGGAATTTGCAGAAGCGAACGAACGGGCGGAACTCGACGAAGAAGCCTTCGACCTCCTCGGACAAAACGTCCCACAACTCCATTTGCCGGATGCCGGGTGTGTCGACGACCCAGCCGCCGAAATCGAGTTCAAACAACTTGGCGTTTCGCGTCGTGTGCTTGCCTTTCTTGGTCCAATCGCTGACTTCGCCGGTGCGGAGGCCGAGTCCTGGCTGAAGCCGATTCAACAGCGATGACTTGCCGACACCGCTTTGTCCCGCGAACACGGTTTGCCGATTTCGCAACACAGCTCGCAAGCGATCGAGGCCGACGCCGCTTTGAGCACTGAGTAAGATCACCTCGACGCCGATTTGGCCATAGATACCGCAAAGCGTTTGCAGCGCGACGGCGTCGACGAGATCTATTTTGTTGATGCAGATCACCGCGGCGACCTCGCCCTTCGCGGTGCTGACCAAGAACCGGTCGACCAAGTGCGGCTTTAGTCCAGGTTCCGCGGCAGAGACAACGATCGCCACTTGGTCGATGTTCGCGACGATGACTTGTTCGCGGTTTTGGCTCCCGCGAGACAGCAGTCCGCGGCGCGGATTGACGCGTTCGATCACACCAGACTTCGCGTCGGAAGGTTGAAACAGAACTTCGTCACCAGCGACGACCACGTTCCGTTCGTCCCGCGACATCGTGCGGAGCAAACGCCGCACCGTGCATACAAAGCGTCGTCCGTCATTGGCGTGGACCAAGGTCGTCAACCCGGCGGAACTCAGCACGCGACCGGTCAGGCATTTCGAGACATCGACGTCGCGAATAATCGTCGCACCGTCGGCCGACTGCGTTTCGGCGGCGATGATCGTGCGTCGGCGACTCAGTCGACCTTTGCCCGATAATCGTTCGCTGCCAGCAAGATCGTTGACGGCGTCTCGCGAAGAGTCGCCCTCATCTTGCCGCCGCGCGAGATTACCGAGACGAGTTGTCCTCTCTCGATTTTTGCGAAAGTCGACCCGTATCTTTCGCTTGTCGCGCATTGTGTTGATCAGCCGGAACGCGCTAGCGTCGGGTTTGGTTGGAGACGCACAAACCGGACGCTAGCGCGTTCCGGCTGATTTCAGACAAATCACGGTGTTGTTCTGTGACAGGTTCTTAGTGATCCGTCAGCCAATCCATGGCGCTATCATCATCGTCTCGCGACGAGCCTTTTTCCGGAGTCGTGGAGGCGGCGGGTGAAGTGGGGTTCGGATTGGTCGAACGGCGAGGAGCTTCTCTCGGCCGCTCCAAGCCAGCTTTCTCCATCAGGCTGCGAGCGAATGGATCCTCGTCCTGTTCCGGCGGACGCATTCCGTCGGGAACGGCGTAGACAATTTCGTAACGATGCTTGCCGACAGACAAGACGTCGCCGGGCATGAGCCATCTGGTGTCGGTTCGCTCACCGTTGACTTTGATCCCGTTGCTACTACCCAGATCTTGAACCCGCCAGAAATTGTTGACGTATTCCAATTCGCAATGATGCGAGGAGACGTTCGGAAACAGCAGCTGGATGTCACAATGCGAGCGTCGGCCGACGAGCAGTCTGGGCTTGAGCAGTGGAATGGAATCACCACCGCCGCACGGAATCATCTCTCCGAGCATACTGGGAGCGTGCATGTTCGTGTTCACGGTGAGATGCGGAAGACTCACCGGAGTGAAGGTGGATGGTTTGGAAAAACTGCGATCTCCACGGGAAAGTCTCCCGGTCAATCCGCTGGGGAACTGTTTCTCGGAATGGCAAATACTGTATTGGTGTGAAACGCGATCGTCAAAGCCGAATTTGGAGTGCTGCGGGTTTCCGAAGTCGTTCAGGAGTAACTACCGATGGCCGAGTTTTTTTGTGACTTCCGCCTTCGTCAGTCGCGAAGGATGAGCCGTACGTCAGCCGCGACTGTGACAAGCTGTGAGGCTTCCTTTAGAATCTCGCTCCCCGAAGTGAGCCAGGCGGCCGCTGCGGGTTGCGGTGACGTTCGGCATGCCGGCGTGACGGCGATCCGTGGAGGAAAGTCCGGGCTCCACAGGACAGAGTGGTGGGTAACGCCCACCGTCCGCGAGGACAGGGAAAGTGCCACAGAAAGCAAACCGCCAAGGGAGTCGAGAGTTGAGAATCGAGCGTCGAGAATCCGGTCTGCCAGCCCGTCTCGACTCTGGATTCTCGACTCTCGGCTTTCCGGTAAGGGTGAAACGGTGCGGTAAGAGCGCACCAGCAGATCGGGTGACCGGTCTGGCTCGGCAAACCCCACTCGGAGCAAAGCCAAGCAGAGAGCAAGGCGAGTCGTTTGCGACTCGTCACGGCGCGGTCCGTGCCGCGATGACTCTCGGGTCGGCTGCTCGAGGCGACGGGCAACCGTCGTCCCAGAGGAATGGCCGCTCACGACAGAACCCGGCTTATCGGCTCACTTCGGGGTTCTGTCGATGGGGCATCATCCCGCCAGATTCTTCAAAACAGTCCGTGTGAAAAATCACTCGGCAACGGCGTCTCGGAATTGGAACTGGGCGTTTGGCATCGGCAGCAGGAGCTGAGGCACCGGATTCGGAGTATTCGGCAGTTTCAAAGGAATCGCGTAGCAGCCGACTTTACCGGTGCTCAACTCAGCGACATACAGAACGCTTCCGGCTGGCTGCACCGCCGGGGTGCTGCGAATCTTCGCGTAGCCGGGAACCATCGCGTATTGCGGCTTCGCCGTGTTGACTCCCAAATCCTTGCCGACGTCCGCCTCGAAGAGCACGACGAACTGAGTTCCCGTCTGCGGATGTAGGCAGGAGCCGCGCAGCCGTCCCGTGAGGAAGTCGAGCACGAAGACAGCCTCCAGACCCTCCGTGACGGTCGCGGTACACATCGCGAACTTTTCATTGCGATCCACGCAGGCGGCGGTCAACGGCCGCTGCGGCCACAGTGCCGCGATCCCCAGGCCCAGCAGCACGCCGGCACCCAGAAACAGCCAGTTCAGCTTTCGACGACGATCTCCAGAAATGTTCGGTTGCCCAGCAGCATTCGGTTCCACGACAGAGTCTCCACGAACGAGAGTGATTGAGAGGTGGTGTCACGACGACGCCCGATGGCGGACTTCTCGACGTGAGATGCAATCTATCGTGTGCCGCCACCAGCGACTAGGTCAGCCGAAGAGTGAATTGTGCGGCAGACGATTGGTTGATTTTTACAAGCATCAGCCGTGTAATCCGTCGACTCGTGTCTGCCAACTTCTCAGAGACTAACTGCCCACTAACTACAGGAGCGACATGTCATGGAAACCACGAATGGTCCCTTGAACCGCAAGCTGCGTATGGCATTGGTCGGGGGCGGGCAGGGCGCGTTCATCGGTCGAGTGCATGCCACAGCCGCGATTCTCGACAACCGCGCGGAACTCGTCGCGGGTGCATTGTCGTCGGACCCCGCCAAAGCGAAGGCCTCCGCACCGGCGTATGACATCAAGCCAGAACGCGCGTACGGCTCGGTCCAGGAATTGATTGACGGCGAATTAAACTTACCGGCGCATCAACGGATCGACTTTGTCACGGTGGCGACTCCCAACCACACGCACTTTTCAATCGCCAAGGCGGCGCTCGAGGCGGGCTTTAATGTCATCTGCGACAAACCGATGACGTTCGATCTCGCGCAGGCCGAAGAGTTGGCGGGCGTCGTCGCGAAATCGGGAGCGGTCTTCGCGCTGACGCACAACTACACCGGATATCCACTGGTGCGGATGGCTCGACAGATGATCCAGAACGGCGAGTTGGGCGAAATCCAGGCGGTCCGCGCGTGCTACATTCAAGGCTGGCTACGCACGCGATTGGAGTCGAGCGATCAGAAACAAGCCGCGTGGCGCACCGATCCCGCCAAGTCCGGTGCGGCGGGTTGCTTCGGTGATATTGCAACGCATGCGTTTAACCTCGCACGGTACATGACCGGACTCATCCCGGCCGATGTCTCGTGCAACCTCAAGGTCTTTGAGCCAGGTCGGAAGCTGGACGATTATGGACACGCCGTCGTGCGATTCGAGAACGGCGGACTTGGCACCGTCACCGCCAGCCAAATCTCACACGGTCGTGAGA
>CAYSHJ010000860.1:0-4001 GCA_964430385.1 uncultured Planctomycetaceae bacterium | reverse complement strand
ATTCATGTTTCGCATCCTGGTCGATTACCCGTCGTACGAGGACGAGCTGAACATCGCCGAGACGACGACCTCCGGCGAATTGCCGAAGCTGCAACCGATCCTCGATCGCGCCGAAATCTTGAAGCTGCAACAAGTCGTCTTGAAAGTGCTGGTGGGCAAGTCGATCTCGGCCTACGCCGTGCAACTGGTGCGAGCGACTCGGCCGAAGTCGACCGAAGCGCCAGACTTTGTCAAGAAATATTTGACCTGGGGCGCTGGCACTCGCGCGTGCCAAGCGATGTTGCTGGCCTCGAAGGCGCATGCGTTGCTCGATGGCCGAGTTCATGTCTCGGTCGAGGACGTGCGCGCGGTCGCGGCTCCCGTGCTGCGACATCGCCTCGTCACCAGCTTCGCCGCCGAAAGCGACGGCGTCACCAGCGACCACATCGTCGAGAAGCTGTTCGACGTGATTCGTGAGCCGGAGTAATGAACGAGGAAGGAAGTCGGAATGCGGAAGGCGGAACGATGTCGCGAATCAATCATTGCCGATACGGCTCAAACCGTCCAATCTTCGACGCGCAATCCGGGGACTTTCTCAAAGTCCTTCAGATTGCGGCTGAGCAACGTGGCGTTGTGGACGAGAGTGATTGCGGCGATTCTCAGGTCTTGAGTGCCGACGCTCAGGCGAGCACTCTGCAATTCGCCAAACTTGTCGCCAGCGAGATCGTCGAAGTCCAGCAGTCTATGTTTGGCATAGGCCCTCGCATGGACGGCCAGCTTTCGGTAAGCGTTGACCAAATGAGTCCGCGTTTTGGCCTTCGCCACAGAAGCCAGCCAGCCGCGCGAGTGCTCTTCGTAAGTCACAACGGTCGTGACCGACGCCTCGTGCTGATTTTGTTCCAACCGCTGAATCAGTCGCAAACCTTCGTTCGACGTCGAATGCCATTGCAGAATCGTCATGTGGTCAGTGTCCAGCACGAGCATTTTTGCCTCGCTTTTTCGACGGAGACTTTCAATCCTTCGGTCGGAAAGACGCCCGCCATTCGGCCCCTAACCGCGCGGCCTCCTCGAAGTCCGGATCGTTCTCAAAGATCCCGCAAAACGTCTGTAAGAACTCAGTCATCGTGGGGCCGCGACTCTCTTCCGTCTCAGAAGTCTCGACGGATTTCTCTAAACGAGCCACTCTGGCCTCCAACGTCTTCACCTGCTCTTCGAGAGTTCGCTTCGCCATGTTCGTGCCCTTTCGTTCGGCGGGATTCTAATGGCGTTCGGCAAGGTGGTCTATCGGTTGTTTCAGACGCTCCAATCCTCAACGCGCAGGCCGGGAACTTTTTCAAAGTCCTTCAGATTGCGGCTAAGCAGCGTGGCCGTCGAGCCCAGCGACAGCGTGATCGCGGCGATCTTCAAGTCTTGCGTGCCAATCCGAATTCGCGCCGCCCTCAGTTTTTCAAACTCGTGCAACGCGAAATTGTCAAACGGAAGCACCAGAAGGCTGCGATAGTTTTCGACGTGCTCCGACAGTTTGGAGTATTGCTTGACCAATTGAGCCGGCGAATTAGCTCGTGCGACATAGGCCAACCATCCGCGACTTTGTTCTTCGTAGGTGATGATGGTCGTGCCGTAAATCTGGCCGACGGCTTGATCCAGCCGGTGTGTCAGTCGCGAGGCCTCGTCGCTCAAGTCATTCTGCAAAAACGTGACGTGATCGGTGTCAAGCACCAGCATGTTTGCCTCGTCTGCGAGCCGGTTTCTTCGCCTTGGAAACAGGCTTTGGTCGGAATGAAGCACGCCACTTCGCTCCGAGTTTCATCGCAGCCACGAAGTCTTTATCACCTCGAAACGAGCCGACGATTTCCTTCAGGCCATGCGGCAGCACTCCGATCGGTTTTCCCGTCTCCGCATGAAGTCTGGCCATTTCGGCTTCGAGGAGTTTCAGCCGCTGCTCCACAGCTTCCTTCGTCGGAGGCGAGATTCGCAACTTTTGTTTCAGCTTCGCCATGTTCGTGCCCTTTCGTCGGGCAGGATTCTAGCCGTGCTCATCAGAGTGGTCTATTCGCCATTTCCACGACGGAGGGCTGAATGGCCGGACGAATCTATTTGCTGAACAACAAGTCCGAGCTGATGCCGATGCACGAGGCGGCCTATGACTCGGAAAGTCTGTTGCAAGAATTGCTCGCCAAACATCCGGACTTGTTGGCTGGCGAGCAGATCAACAGCGAGCAGCCGCGACGCTGGTTGCTGGTGACTCGTGAAATGTCCGTTCCAGGCGAGGGAGACGGTGCGGGTCGATGGTCGCTCGACCATTTGTTTTTGGACCAGGACGCGATACCGACGCTGATCGAGGTCAAGCGAAGCACCGACACTCGTATCCGCCGAGAAGTCGTCGGGCAGATGTTGGACTACGCGGCGAATGCCGTCGCCTACTGGCCAGTCGAAGAGATCAAAGCCAAGTTCGAAGGTCGTTGCGAAGCTGACGGCAGCGATCCGAGTGAAGAACTCTCGGAATTGCTCGGCGAAGATCACGACCCGGGCGATTTCTGGCAACTGGTCAAGACCAACCTGCAAGCAGGTCGAGTTCGCCTGGTGTTCGTCGCCGACGATATTCCGCCGGAGCTCCGGCGCGTCGTCGAGTTCCTCAACAGCCAAATGGACCCGGCTGAAGTCTTGGCCATCGAGATTCGGCAGTTCGTCGGGCAAGACGTCAAGACGCTCGTTCCGCGCGTGGTGGGGCAAACTGAGTCGGCACGCACGAAACGAGTATCCCTGTCTGAAAGCAGTCAGCGAGTCGCGATTTCCGAGACGGAATTTCTGGCGGGGGTTAACGCGGAATGGTCCGCCGAGGAAAGTCAGATCGTTCGAGATCTCATCGCCTGGGCGCGCGGCCAAAGGCTGGAGGACAACTTCAAAAGGGGAGTTCGTGGAGTCGCCTTCATTCCGGTCCTGCGTGGTTCGTTGGGAAATTACTCTCCGATGGCGATCCGACGCGGAGATCTGCGGATTCGGTTGGGTGTACTCAAGTGGCTCCCGCCGTTCAATGCTGATGACAAACGTGCGGAACTCTTTCGCCGAATCGAGAAGATTCCCGGTCTGGTGGCGACCGAATTGGCGCGCGAGGGCTACCCCAAGATTTCGCTCAGTCAACTGACGGACAATGCTGCTTGGAAACAGTTGACGGACACGCTCGACTGGATCGTCACTGAAATTCGCCTTGTTCAGCCCACGCCCTAGTTGCCAAATCGTTCGTTATTCTTTCGTCATTGGGTATTTCGTCATTCGTCCTTCGAGACTCAACCATGTCCTACTTAGATCCCGCCGGACTCGCTCGCATCGGCAATCTGGAACTGATTGCCAAGCAAGTGGTCGAGGGCTTTCTGACCGGCAAGCATCGCAGTCCGTATCACGGATTCTCGGTCGAGTACCTGGACCATCGGTCGTACACGCCAGGGGACGAGATGCGGACGCTCGACTGGAAGCTCCTCGCGCGGACAGACAAGTATTACGTCAAGCTGTACGAGGACGAGACGAACCTGCGGGCGACGATTCTGCTTGACTGTTCCAAGTCAATGGACTTTCGCGGGCCGAACAACACGGACGGGCTGAGCAAGCTGCAATGGGGGAGTTACCTCGCGGCCGCGCTGACGTACTTGCTGATCCGGCAGAACGACTCGGTCGGGCTGATGTTGTTCGATACGGAAGTCCGCACGTACATCCCGCCGAAGGCGCATCCGACTCAGTTCCGCCGTATTCTCGACTTGTTGGATAACGTCACGCCCGGTGGCGAGACCGACGTCGGCATCGTCCTGCACGATGCGGCCGAGCGGCTCAAGCGCCGCGGTCTGGTGATCGTGATCAGCGACCTGATCGACGACGAACCGAAGATCGCCAGCGGCTTGCAGCACTTCCGGCACAACAACCACGAAGTGATCGTGTTCCACACGCTGGACGACGCTGAGTTGACGTTTCCGTTCGAGCGGATCACGCGCTTCCAAGACATGGAAGGGGCCGGCCGAGTCGTCGTGAAT
>CAYSHJ010000859.1:0-9774 GCA_964430385.1 uncultured Planctomycetaceae bacterium | reverse complement strand
GACGAACCCGCGAAACCATTCCGCGACGAACATCCTCCAAAGACTTTTTGAACCATCTCCATTGCCCTTGAAAGAATCTACTTCTACCACTGACTACCGTTGACTGACACGCGGGTGACTACCTTTGACTGACACTTGGCCTCTCAGTTCCTGCGGATCTTTGCCAAGCTCTTTGTACGCGGCATATTCCGCACCCGGTCTTCCAATCATGGCCCCTAACTCGTATCCCTTCAGAATGCACCTCGTCTTGGCCGGAAGGCGAACATTCCTGACGAGGATCAAGAGCGGCTTATCGAGTTTCTTACCATCGACGGTGTCAACCACCAGCGAGTTGGATTCGACCTTTCCATTGCCGTCATACAACACACCTTCAATACTCAAGTAAATTCCGAGTTGCTCTTTGATGAACCCGCCGGGTTGGCGAGGCGTCAGGGGGAGTTGTTGCGCCGCTTCCTTTGCGTCCGGTTTCTGAGCAAATGTGAGTAACGATCCGCCACCAGCAACCGTAAGCATCATCGCGCAAATGACGCTTGGAATGGTACTGTGCTTCATGGACGTCATCCTTGGTGTTGGGGTGAAAGGTGTCGGAACCGAAATGGTTTCGGTGCCTGTCGCCTTTGTTTCGTCTCGCTGGTCACTTCTTTGTTAGGAAGTGTTCCCGCATTGCGAGATTGTACTCATTGACCAGAAGTGTGAATTCCTTGGTAACGATACAGCCAGAAGTGATGGTCACCGGATAACCGGTTTCCTCGTCGATCAGCGGTTTTCCGTCACTCCAGGGCGGGCCGTAGTACAGAATTCTGTTGATGCCGCTGGCGATATCTGCCTCAGCGAACGCACGCCCCATTTCGGCCGCGGTCGCAGCGCCGGAGTTCCGTTCCAGTTGTCTCAGGAACTGTAAAGTCACATCTCGTATGACGACATCCCCCGTTTCGAGCTTCTGAGGGCCATAAGTTTCCGAGATGGTTGCTGTGGACTGATCTGGCTCAACCTTGGTGATTTTGAGCTTGCGAAGTTGCTTGTTCTCTCGATAAACGTCGAAAACGTCTCCCAGATTTACGCCAGCTTCACTCCCAAGACTGATCGTCGCCGTCTGGGTGCCGGGTTCTTTCAGTTTCGAGATCAGAGGTTTGACAGACGTGGGCTGATCGCATCCCGAGGTAACAATCGCCAATCCGAGCAAAACAACGAGTACAAAGGTGACTTGGGGTTTCATGTGGAGACTCGATTCAGGCTTCGGGTTGAAGAATCGGGCATACGACAGACGGGACCAGGTGTCATTGGCTCTTATCCTTCCACCACTTCTTCCATAGCTCGCGGTCATTGCCTAACTTTTGCTTGGTAAGTACTTCCAGTGCTTGCCGGGCCGGTCCCTGGCAGTCGGCATCCGCCAACAGCTCGATTAGTATCGGGACAGCTCGCTCGTCCCCGAGTGCGCCGAGGGCGTAGCAAGCGGAATACGCCGGACAGTCGCGAATACAGTTGAGCTTGCCTTCGATCTTCTTCCCGGCGTCCACGTCTTCCTTGTCTTTGGTGAGCGCGACAAGTTCGTCATAGGCTTTGACGGCCTTCATTTCGCCCAAGGCGGCCGCAGCAATGCCGCGAACATACGGCGATTTGTCCTTGAGTCCCTTTCGCAACGCGGGAATGGCGCGCTCGTCTTTCAGAATGCGGAGGGCGACGGCGACGTTGTTGCGGTCGTGCCCCGACGCCGTCGATAGATCCTCGATCATGGTCGGCGTGCCACTCTTGTCACCCAGGTCCGCCAGTGTCAAAGCCGCCCTTCGGCGGACTTCGACCTCTTTGGATTTGAGAGATTCCTGGAGCCGCTTGATGGCGGCCGCTTTCTCTGTGGGCGGCAATTCCTTGATCGCGCTGGCAAAAGCCTCCGTCCTTAGAAAAGACGTTGGATCATCAAACGTCTTCCAGTCGGTTGCGCCACAGGCCAGGGGGAAGGCGAAAACCAGAACCACGAAACCCGCTAGAACCCGTTTTTCGGATCTCATATTCAGTCTCTTATTCAGAAGGTTGTATCAGGAACCAGACGTTTTCGGTTCCTGAAACCGTTGGTTTGTCTCGTTCGGCCGCTCACTCGGCGGCCTTTTCAAAGTCCGCCATGATCTCACGAAACTTATCCAGGAATGCTTTATCTGTGTCCGGCGGGTACGATAAGGCAACCCACATGTGGACGTCAGACTTCTGAGAATACGGGGCCATGAGCAATTGTTTGTACTCCTTGCGATCAATCAGGTGCTGTGCCACCTGACCTTCTCGAACGGGTGATAGTTGGAGCGGTCCGAGATAACGTCCTGGATGCGAATAGACGCTACAAAGGATGCCGCCTTTCTTCGGTCCCTGCTGTTTCTCCGCCTCACGCTTTGCCCCCTTTCCTCCCGTAGACGGGAATTCGAACGTCGCGACCTCGTGTTCGACGTGAATGCCCTCGACGCCTCGATTGGCAAGGGTCGCCTTGGGATAGTGCTTTTGAAAAAGGGCCTCAAGCTTCGCACGCACCCGGTCAGAGACCGGATCTGACTTACTCGCCGACGCCTGGTCGAGTTGGCTTGATGTGCCGTAAGGGCTCGTTGTTCCGGGATTGTCGGTCGCAGGTTTGACAGCCGCGTCGCGTTTGGTGAATGTCGCATTGACCTTCATTTCGCCAACGCGGAAGTCTTCGCCTGCCACCATGAACTGCACCATGCCTGTTTCTGCGGGGACTTTTAACGTCTGCGTCAATACCTGATCGGCCTCACCGTCTGCCGATGGCGTCAGCACTCCCACGCTTTCGAACTGTCCTTTCGAGTTGATCCGCAGGCAGTCGAGAATGCCTTTGCGGCCATGCGTTGTGGCTGTGATTGTCAGCTCGTTGAAATTGAGCGAGGGTTGCGCGACGAGGTTTTCATGATGGTAGGTCAGCGGGTTCCCTTTCTGGCCGGCACCTGCGAGATCGAATTGATGTTCCGGGTTTTCCGCGTGAACCACGTTGAACCAGAACAGCGGCGACTTGGGATCACGCTGCTGACGGATCAGCGACCACAGGTCTCTCGCGGATTTCGTCGGCTCACCGGACGGTTGGTTCCACGACAGCATGAACGAAGCGAGCATCAACCGAGACTGCGTTTCGACTGCGTCATCAAGTTCACCCAGGGCCTGCTGGGTTGCCGAGAGTTCACGGAGGAAATTCACCAGCGTCCCCAGATGAGCGGCAGAACCGAGCGACTTCGCCGGTTCGTCATTGGTGACGGGCCAGTACAACGGGATCAGGGTGCTCAGTTCTTTGTCATAAATTGCGTGACCATTGAGTCCCGCCCGCAAGACGCGAGCCGCGCTCTTGGCATCGTCGGACTTACGATAGCCTTGAGCGGCTTCAAATAGCAGCTTGAGTCGATCCGTGCGGTAGTCCGCCTGTTTGCCGATAATCCAATTGGTCCAGTCTTCGACGGTCCCTTTGCTATCGGACCAAAAGCCGTCAAGTTCGGTTTGAATGCTGACGAGCTCGCCGCTGACGTCCGGGACGTTATTCGGATTCTCGCGACTCAGTTGGCGGGTAAATGACGCAGGCGGTTGTTCCGTGATTCCCTTCCAGCGTTTCGCCAGCCGCTCGCGAGCCGCCGCCGCAAGTTGCACTTCACCGTCATCGTCCAGGCGTTTGATGAGGGCTCGGCATTCACGCGCCGGTGCCGAGTCGAGTTTGTCGAGTTGGTTGTTTTTGGCGTTGCTGTCTGCGCCCGATGGTGCGTCTCCCGTCGGCACGGAACGCTTCGTCTCAGGATGGCGGCTGTGGTTGTCGTCTGCTCCCGATGCATCGGCAGTAACGATCGTTTCTGGACCGGTGAGCGCAATGGCAGACGAGCCGATATTTCCCAGCCAGGGGCGAACCCAAACACTTCCCGGTAATGCCGTCCCCCCTTGCGCCGTGACTTCAGTGATGTCTTCATTACGTTTCGCCCAGTATCCGTGACGCACCCAGTCGGCCCAGTCCAGATCGAGGGACTTTGTCTCGCCAGGAGCGATGTCGATGACCAGTTCCTTGGTGAGATGATGATCCTGTGCATCTATCAGGAATCTCGGCGAGAGAATGCGAAAGTTGTGATCGATTGTCAGGGTGATGTCCCGTTCCGAGACATGCAGGGCCGCCGCCGTGGCGTTGTGAATCTGGAGACGAAGAACCTCAATCCCCGCGTCAGTCGCTGCTCGCGATGACTTCAGTTCGACTTTCGTGCCAGCGAACTCAGTTCGCTTTGGCAGCCGCCATTCAACAATCGGCCGTGGAACTGGAAAAGAGAGCGACATCAAATCCCGGTGTTCCCATCCGCTGTCCAGAAGCAGCAGATGCTGGCCGTCCGGTAGATTGGCCAGCGATACCGAACCCTCCTTGTTCGGACTGAAGAACTGCAGTCGTGGCCTGTTCGCTGAGTATCCCATCGTCGCAATACTGACGCCGTGCCGGACGGAAGCGGGCGAGCCATCGGCGTGGAGGATCTTCAACGTGACCGGGGTTCTCGCCGTGGCCGTCAGCGGAGGCAAGCCGATCGCCCTCGGATTGGCTTCCAGGAACTTCTTCAACTCGCGGTCGGCAGTCTCTTTCGAATCGAAGTCGATGTCCGTAACAGACCAACCGTTTTCGCTCATACTGAGCGTCAAGACCAGGAAGCCACCACGCGGTTCATGCAGTCTGGGTGTCTTCCCTTCGAGTCTCACCTCTACCGAAGTAGCCAGCGCTTTTGTTGGCTTGGCTAAGTCATTGACGTACACAGACTCGATGCGCAGCTTAGTCAACTTCAGGAATTTGAGTTCACCGACATATAACTCAACGCCTGCCTGCGACCGACTGATTGGTGCCAAGGTATTGATGGTCATCTCATCGCCAGCAATCGCCGCTGCGACAAAGGCTTCGACGACCGCGCGAGCGTTCTTGCGATTGAGTATCTCGTTGAAGTTGAGTATCTCGTCGAAGATTTCCGAAGCCTGACCCGCGTCCTTCTGCGGTTTGGGCAGAGGAACGGTTCCCTTGGCGTCAACCGGCACCTCAACACGATTCACCGAGTTCGCTTCCGCTCGGCGACGAATCACGATGTTGATCGGGACAACGGTGAGAGAGTTTGGCAGTTCCACATGCCCGACGGTCACGAGAACTTGGTCGGTCTTCCGTTTGAGCAGCAGTTTGGTTTTCGGAGCCGCGATCACCACCTTCCCATTCGGAAGCGGGTCTTTGTCGGTGAAGCTGATATTCGACGTGCCCTGGACCGTGTTTGGCACATTGTGAACTTCAAAGACAAGTCCCGGTGCCGTTGCTCCACCGTCGAGTTTCACCGCGTCTTGTCGCACCTCGATCACATATTCGCCCGCCTTGTGTACGGGCGAGGTCCATTTCAATTCCTTCACGTCCTTCAGTTCCTGCGCGGTGTTGGCGAGCGCCGTGAATCTGGGATCGCCGATCACCAAGACGATCTCTTCGTTGCCATCGAACCGACCTTCGACCTTCACCGAAGTCTCGCTCCGGCGGATGAGCAACTTGTTGTCGTCTCCGGGCAATGGCTCCGCCGAATTCGACTTGGTGCTGGGCACATTCGATGTCGAAGCGTTTTCGGCTCCAGACAATTCTGTTTGCCCCCTTAGCCGAGAGAGGGCTGCCTTGATCCCGTTGTGGACCTCTTGCGTCCCTTGCACAACCAACGACAGTGTTTCAGCGTTATAGGCGGCACGTGTTGCTTGGCTTTTCCACGAGGGCGGATCGACGTTGACACGAAGGTAGCTCACCAGCAGGTCAACATTTTGTTTCTTTCCGTCTTTCGACCAAAGTGGAAGGTTGGCGATGGAATAGAGCGTCACCGACTTTTCCTTCGCTAACTCCTCGGCAGGTTGGCCAACACTGGCTCGCAAGTCGGTGAGGAGTTGAGCGATTTGCTGATGCTTCCTGGCGTCCCCGCGAACGACGAGCACCCCGCGGCCAGCCTCGTAGGAACCGATCTTGTCTCCTCCGTTCTTCGTCGAATCCACTCTCGGCTCAAGGTAAAGGATGAGCAGATCAATGTGCTGAGAGGTTCCGTCCTTGGACCAAAGCGGCAAATCCTGGATGGCGTACAACCTGACGTCGGTGTCTGACACCTTTGTTTCACCTGCGGGGACGATCGAATTCCATTGCTTGTCTGGATTGAGCAACTCATCGACGCGGCGATCAACGATCTCCGCCGAGCTGGCATCGCGTTCGACCAGCCGTTGCTTTAGTGATTCCGCCTTCTTCTCCAACGACGCGACTTCGGCGGCATGCAGTTCTTGCCGAGCCTTGAAGGCTTCCAGCACGACAACGCGCAGCTCGGTGCGCACAGCCTTCTTCACCTCGGCGTCATTGACTCCTTCCGATTGCTTAAGCCGCTCGCGGATGATGCTGGCTCGTTCGATGCTTCGCTTTTCGGCCAGTGCGGCTTTCTCGCGAAGCGCGTCGAGTCGCAAGTCGCCGACGTCATCACGGACAAGTTTGTCGTCCGTCGGTGCCGGCAGCGGGAGATTATAAAACTCTCGCTTGACCGGTTCGGGCGGTCTTACGACGGCGTCACGGTTGCTTTGGGGCGTTTGTACTGAGGCGTACACGACAAACAAGGCAACCATCAGCATGAGCGGCCCGATCAACATGATGAGCAGGACTGTTTTCCAAAACCGTGTCATGATTCGGTCTCCTGTGGGAGAGTTGGAATGGCGAGGGATGGGTCGGATGGCGGCGCGAGCGACGGAGCCGTGTCCCAGTCAGATTCGATTTGTCGGCCGATTCGATCGGCCTCGTTCTTGAGGTCATTCAACGGCGAGTCGATGGCCTGCCAGTCAAACTGTTCGTCAGCCGGGGAGTCGACCGGCGGCGATCGGACTTCATCCGCCGTCGGGGAAGTCGCTTGGCGAGGCTGTGTGATCAACGTCGTGATGCCAGCGGTCACGACGACGACTCCCAACAACGCCACGGCACCGACGACAAATTTCCGTCGAAGCATTCTGCGTGATACACCGAGCGACGAAGGCAAGGCGTGCGTCGTCGGTTGCTGCACATGAGCCAGGCACTGCCGGAGCAACTCCGCGACTTCATCGGCCGTCTGAAAACGATCCGCTAACGACTTCGCATGCAGCTTCTGAATCAGCCGTTCCAGCCACTCTGGAATGTTCGGATTGATCTCTCGAATCGGTCGCGGTTCGGAATCGGTGATGCGACGCAGCACGCCGTAACTGCTCTCCGCGCGAAACGGCGGGCGACCGGTACACATCGCGTACATCACGCTGCCCAGACTAAACAGATCGCTGCGAGCATCGACCGCGTCGCCGCGAGCCTGCTCCGGCGACATGTACTGCGGCGTCCCCAGATGATGGCCGGTGCGCGTGAGACTCGCATCGTCGCTCGCACGAGCCAATCCGAAATCGGTGAGCAACGATCGTTCGACTCCCTTTTCGAGCAGCACGTTGGGCGGTTTGACATCGCGATGCACCAGCCCCTGCGCGTGAGCCGCCGCCAATCCCGAAGCAGTCTGCATCCCGATCCGCAAGATCTCGCAAACGTCGAGCGCTCCTTCGCGATCGAGCCGACTCTGCAACGATTCGCCGGGGACGTATTGCATCACGAGAAAGGGGACTTCCCCATCGGTCTCGACGTTGTGAATCGCAACCACATGCTCATGCACGACCGCCGCTGCCGCTCGCGCTTCCCGCGCGAACCGCTTGCGAGCCGCCCCACTCCCCGCGAGATACGGAGCCAGCAGCTTCACCGCCACGGGCCGGTTCAATTCCGAATCAAACGCCTTGAAGACGACCCCCATGCCGCCCGTGCCAATCAGCCGCTCGACTTCATAGCGGCCGATGCGCCCCAGCATTTCCGGATGCGACGGAGGAGACAATAACTGCCGAGCCATCGCCTCGGTCCAAGCCGTCGAACTACGCTGCCAGCGCCCGCGACTCCGCTCGTGACCAGACACTGCGTCGCTGTTGCCTGAGCCGGATTCATCGCCAGCCAGCAGCATCTCATGAGCTTCATGCCACTCGTCATCCTCCGCCGCAAGCTCACCAATTCGCTGCTGACAATGCGGGCACGAATCGACATGCCGAGCGGCGTCCCGATAGTCGCCGCTCTGTTCGTCCTCTCGCAACAGCAGCCGCAAGCTGTCGTCGCTGCAATTCAAAGTGGGCTTCATTCGACCTCCTCAAACTGCTTCACGAGTTCTTTCAACCGAGTCATCACGCGACTGCGACCGATGTAGACGTTGCCAACGCTGATCCCCAATCGTTCGGCCACTTCCGCGATCGGGAGATTCTCCATTTGAGTGAGCCAAAACGCTTGCCAAGTCGTGTCGGCCACCGCTTCTCGCACTTGCTCGGCCGCCCAGCGAAAGACTTCGCGTCGGTATTCGAGATCAAACTCACTCGACAATTGAGATTCCGGAGCGGGAACCTCCGCCAGCATCTGCGCGACCTGTTCATCGCCCGTCCCCAACGATCGATGTCCGCGTCGAGTCAGAAAATTCACCGCCGCATTGCGAGCAATCCGCAACAACCAAGCTCGAAACTTTCCCCGATCCGGCCGCTCCAACCACTCGGCCACCGACCGAGCAATCGCCGCGAAAACATTCTGCACGAGATCATCCGCATCCGCCGCTTGCAGTCCCTGACGCACCGCCATCCGAAACACCAACGGCCCATAAACCCCCATCAGCTCATCCCAAGCCGCCGCATCCGCCACGTCGGGCAGACGCAGAATCAAGCTGGCTCGCGTGTCTGGAGGACTGGGAATCATGTGGCCTTTCGTGCGTCATCCCTCGAAGTTCCTGACTATTAGACACAGGACGCGGCCCTTTCTTGCACGGCCTTGAAAAGTTTTCTTTCCGCAATTGGCCAATTGTGTCGAGCGAACCGCATCAGCAAGAGTCCCCAGATTCTGACACCCGGATTTGCAATCCCGCAAAATTGTCGGGCGGAATTGGGCGCGGGCCACCAGCCAGTCCCGCTGTGTCACTGCCGCCAAACGCCGTCCACTGCCGACGACCAACGAGCGTGCTTCGCGCGGGAAGAGAAGGAGAATCTGAGCCGGATCATCACACGAGACTGCGTTCGGCTGGATGGACTGACCGGCGGTCATGATCGGGCGAAGCCGAGCGACCGCCTGCCGGTCTCATCGGTCGCGAAGCAGTCAGGGGAAACTGTGGGTGGAACCGAAACAGTTTCGATTCCCGAAACGTTTGTTTCGCTGACAAGGGTCAAAACAACTCCATCTCGATCGCCGCGCGCCAATCGCCGCTGTTGTTCGTGACCACGACGATTTGCCCGCCTTCTGGATCGCCGGGAAGAAAGGCGCGGACCTTGCCATCGGGGTCTCGCCGTACATTCGCGACCCTTGAGCCTGGCGCGATCTGGCTGATGGCTGCGATCACTTCGCGAGTTTCCTGCCGCGTCAAAGGACTCGGTGTGGTGTGACGCCGTCCGACCACAATGGCAGCGATGACGATCACAGCGAGAGCGGCGGCAAACAAGGTGCGGCGCATCGACTGACTGCTGTGTGGGCGATTGGTTTGCATGGGTCGCTCCGTGATGACTGAAGATTGGTTCGACCGGTCGCCCCCTGCGGATCATTGCTTTCGCTGTCGGTATCCCCATCGCAGTTGTTTGTCGGAAGTTTGATTTCGATTTCGCTCCTTGAGTTTCTCAATGGCCGCGGGACTGATCCTGACATCTCCGAGACACAGGGATTCCAGGTTTTCAAATTTGAGGATCATATCGATGGCATCATCCGTCACTTCGGTGCTC
>CAYSHJ010000858.1:0-2242 GCA_964430385.1 uncultured Planctomycetaceae bacterium | reverse complement strand
TCTGCAAAACGACCGGGAAGACCGAATCGATATCGTTCACGTTGATCGTGTCGTTGCCACTGCCGCTGTTGAGGACGACTAGCAGATTCGTGGCCTGGACTGTGGCGGTGCTGCCCCCTTGGGTGATCGTCAGTAAGCCATCCGCGCTCTGACCCACTTCAAACAGGTCGCCGGCCCCGGTTCCGTTCACGAGGACCGTATTGTCGCCGGTGTCTCCGTCGAGCGTGTCGTCGCCGTCGCCGGCACCATTCCAGACGAGCGTGTCATCTCCTTCGCCAGCATTCACGACGTCGGCACCTTGCTGACCGTTGATGACATCGTCGCCGTTGTTGCCGTCGAGCGTGTCGTTGCCTGAACCGCCAAAGATCGTATCGCCTCCCTCGAATCCGGCGATCGAATCATCCCCCGCGTTGCCGTTGAGGAGGTCAAAGCCGAAGCCGCCGACGATGGTGTCGTTGCCGTCGCTGCCCAAAGCGGTGTCGTCTTCCTGTCCCGGCGGCGGCGGCGCCGGCGGTGGTGGTGGCGGTGGCGGTGGTGGTGGTGGTGGATTATCCGGAAGCGTGGCACCCAGGGACGACATGTAGACCGCCGTGTCAAAGGAGCTGTCGAGAACATCTGCGATGATGATATCGAGCGTATTGCCGGTCGCTCCGGCACCGAGGTTGATGGAGAACAGCAGGCGCGGGTTTCCGCCAGGAGCGAGCACGCCATCCAGCGCAGTTCCGGCGACGTTGGCCATCTGGGGATGGTCGATGTTCACGGGAAGCCCACCGACCTGGGCGATGTTCGTTCCGTTCACGTAAAGACCAAATCCATCGATGAAGCTTCCCACAAAAACGGGCCATTCTTCCGAACCGAACGCCAACTCGAAAAACAGAGTGTCGAAACCAGGTTGAAGGTCGAAGTTGATCGTCAACTGAGTCACGTCGTTGTGATCAAATCCGCCGCCTGTAATGGGATCAAGCAAGAGCTCCTGTGCTGGAGTCGCTGGGACGCCATAAGGCGTGCTGGCGAAGAAAGTTTGCGGTCCGCTGGACAACTCTTGCGCGTCTCCGCTGCTGAGCACGATGCCGCCACGTACCAGGTTGTAGGTCAGCAGACTGCCTACCGTGAATGTTCCTGACGAAACCGCTCCGCCGAAGCCCGTATGCCCCGATAATGTCGCGCTAGTAACGGTCAAGCCGGCACCGCCACTGCCCGTCAACGCATTGAGCAGGTTGGTGGCATTCGTCTCGCCCGTGACAACGATCCCGCCGGGACCTAAGTCGTCATTGGTGATCGTTCCCTGCCCAGTACCGTCGAAGATCGACGCGTTGACGGAATTGGACAACGTGATTGTGAACGTCTCGTCTGGCTCGAAGTTCAAGTCGCCGATGAGGGTGATGGGAATCTGCTGCTGGACCTGTCCCGGCAGGAAGGTCACTGTGCCGGAGGCGAAGGCGTAATCCGTTCCCGCGATGGCGGTGCCATCGGACGTCACAAAGTCGACCGTGATGGTGTTTGAGGACACATTGGAGAGCTGCACGAAGAAGTTCATCAGCGACGTGCCGGAGTCACCTTCCGTCAGACTGCCGTCACTGACGGCCATGGCCGGCGGAGGAACCGGCAAGGCTTCGGTGCCGGTGATAATCAGGTCGTCGCCGACTCCGCCGACCAGCGAATCGCGGCCCTCGCTGCCCCGAACTGTGTCATCGCCCCCTTGGCCGAACCCGCGGTCCGCGCCCTCATTGCCGTCCAAGGAATCGTTGTCCGCTCCGCCGGAGAGCAGATCGTCGCCGGTACTGCCGAGCAGAGTGTCATTGCCGCTGCTGCCGTTGAGCGTGTCGTTGCCCGCCGCGCCACTGAGCGAGTCGTTGTGCGATCCACCCAACAGCGAGTCATCACCATTGCCGCCGAGCGCCGTGTCGGGACCGCCTTGTCCATTGAGCGTGTCATTGCCATCGCCGCCGAGCAGCGAGTCCCCCTTTTCGCCACCCAAAATCGAATCATCGCCCGCGCCGCCATCGACGGTGTCAGTGCCGCCGTCGCCGTTGAGTATGTCGTTCCCGTTGCCGCCCAGCAGCGAGTCTTGACCATTCGCTCCGAAGACGCTGTCGTCGCCGTCACCGAGATCGACCGTGTCTTCGCCGTTTCCCGCGTGAACCGAGTCGTTCCCCGCGCCGGTTGTGACCGAGTCGCTGCCATCGCCGGCCAACACACTGTCGTCGCCGTCGGCACCCGTGATCACGTCTGCTCCGTCGGT
>CAYSHJ010000857.1:0-2429 GCA_964430385.1 uncultured Planctomycetaceae bacterium | reverse complement strand
TCATCATTCTCGTGAAGCTGGCGCGGTTGAGGTTTGTGGCCGTGTTGGTCGCGATAGGAGTTGTCATCACGCAGTGGGACACTCTGATCGCGCACTACAGGAAATGGACGCGACCGCCGGGAGACGCGGTCCTGGTCGCTGGCGACGTCGAGTGGTTCTGCCCGATGCACCCGACGGTGGTGCGTGACAACAGCCGCGAGAAATGTCCAGTCTGTTTCATGCCGCTGTCGAAGCGGAAGAAAGGTGAATCGTCCGACACGCCGTTGCCGGCGGGAGTCGTCAGCCGCGTGCAGTTGTCTCCGTATCGAATCGTGCTCGCGGGCGTGCAAACGTGGCGCGTCGACTTCGTGCCGCTGACGAAGACGCTCACGACCGTCGGCTATGTCGAGTTCAACGAACGAGGTTTCAAAACGGTTTCTGCGCGCGTGAAGGGCCGGTTGGATCAAGTGATCGCGGCGGAGACCGGTCGCCAAGTCAACGAGGGGGACGAACTGGCCGCGATCTACAGCCCGGAACTCAACGTCACCGTGCAGACGCTGCTGGATGCTCACAAGAAAAACCTGACCGACCTGCTGAAGAGTTCTCGACAACGGCTGCAACTGCTGGGCATCAGCGACGACCAGATCGACAACATCCTGAAGACCGGCGTGGCGAACAGCCACTTGCGGATCAGGTCGCCGCTCTCCGGGCACATCGTGAAGAAGTACGTGCGCGAGGGACAGTACGTCGAAGAAGGGATGCCGCTGTACGACGTGGTCGATCTCACAACGGTCTGGCTTCAGGCACAAGTCTTTGAGGACGATTTGAGCCTGCTACCTTCTCACAACCAGCACGGTGACGTTCGCAGCCACCAATTGGCCGTGACCGCGCTGACGCGAGCGTTCCCGAACGAGCCGTTTCACGGCGTGCTGTCCTTCGTTTTCCCGCACGTCGATCCCGACAGCCGCACCGTGACCGTGCGTTTCGAGATCGACAACCCGGAACAAAAACTCCGCCCCGGCACGTCGGCAACGGTGCGGATTGATCTGCCGTTCGTCGCCCCACCTCGCGTCGTCCCGCCTGCAGGCGAAACGAGCGTTTCCTCACGCGACGATGCGGACCGCCTGAAGGCGGAACTACCAGCAGCGGAACGACGAATCGCGAAGCATCTCGCCGTGCCCGAAGGCTCGGTCATCGACACTGGCCGGCAAAAAATCGTCTACCGCGAAGCCGAGCCGGGTGTCTTTGAAGGTGTGCTCGTCGAACTCGGCCCGAAATTGCTCGGCCCGAAGGACGTCACGTTTTATCCAGTTCTTAAAGGCCTCGAACACGGCGAGCGGATCGTCACGAGCGGTTCGTTCCTGGTCGATGCCGAGACGCGACTGAACCCAGCGGCCGGCTCGATCTACATCGGCGGCAGCAGCGGCGGAAAAGAATCGGCTCATTCAACGGTTCGTCCTTCGACTCCCGAAGACACTGACGCCAAGATCGAACTCGCGATGAACAAACTCGCGCCGCAGGACCGCGAGCTGGCGAAGGCTCAGCAGTTCTGCCCGATCTTGTCGGACAGCCGGCTCGGGTCGATGGGCACGCCCGTGAAAGTCCTGCTCGAAGGCCAGTCCGTGTTCCTCTGCTGTCAAGGTTGCCAGTCCAAAGCTAAAAAGAATCCCGCCGAAACGCTGGAGATCGTGAAGAGACTGACGGCTCGACCCTAAACCATTTTTTGAGGAGTTGATGATGATCTCGCGAATGCTGCTGGCCATGTTGTGTGCGAGTTTCGTGACACTGCTCGGCTGTTCGAACGACAGCAGCCGGACCCCAGATCCCGGACCTGTGGCGACAGTTTCCACCGCGCCCTCCAGCGAGGAGGCGAAGATTGAAGCCGCACTGAATGAACTGCCCGAAGAAGAGCGCGTCTTGGCGAAGGCTCAAAAGTTCTGCGCCGTCGCCGAGAAAGGCCGGCTCGGCTCAATGGGCAAGCCGTATAAGATCGAAATTGACGGCCAGCCAGTCTTTCTCTGCTGCGACGGTTGCGAAAAAGACGCGCTCAAAGATTCGCAGGCGACGCTCGCCAAGGTTGAGAAACTCAAGGCCGCGAATCAATGATCGAACGCCTGATCGAAGCCTCGATTCGTAATCGGTTCCTGGTCCTGATCGTGACCATCGGTTTGGCGTTGATGTCGGTGTATGCCGTCTTCGACACGCCGATCGATGCGATTCCAGACCTGAGCGAGAACCAAGTCATCGTGTTCGCCGACTGGATGGGCCGCAGCCCACGCGAGATCGAGGACCAGGTGACGTACCCACTCTCTCGCAAGCTGCAAGGTCTCGCGGGAGTGAAGGCGGTGCGGTCGTCGTCCGAGTTCAACTTCTCGATGATCACGATCATCTTCGCGGACGGCGTTGATTTTTATTTCGCGCGCCAGCGAGTCACCGAGAAGCTCAGCCAA
>CAYSHJ010000856.1:0-3623 GCA_964430385.1 uncultured Planctomycetaceae bacterium | reverse complement strand
GAACTACTCGATGCTCTACAGCTCGCACATCTCGTGGACTTCGCCGACCACGCCGACGCCGCTGGAACTGTACCCGTCGCTGGCGTTCGACCGACTCTTCAAGGACGAAGTGCAGCGCGGCGACAAGAGCGTGCTCGACGCGGTGCTCGCTGATGCGACCAGCTTCCGGAAAAACATCAGCACGGCCGATCAACGCAAGCTCGACGAGTACCTCGACTCAGTGCGCGAGATCGAGCAGCGCATCGAACAAGCCGGGAAGAAAGGCGAGCTGCAAGGCTGGCGGCCGACGCTCGACAAGCCCAACGTCCCGCGTCCGGCTGATGGCATCCCGCAAGACATCTCCGACCATATGCGGCTGATGTGCGACATCCGGGTGCTCGGCTTCCAAACCGACACGACGCGTGTCTGTACGTTGAAGCTCAACAACGATCACAGCTCGCTGCGATTCCCGCACCTCAGCGTCGACTACATGATCCACCACTTGCTGTCGCACTCGGATACCGCCGACTGGCTGAAGGTGAATCAGTTCTTCCTGGAGCAGGTCGGTTACATCGCGCGGAAGTTGGACGCGATCCAGGAAGGCGAACGCACCGCGCTCGACAACTCGATGCTGCTGTACTGCTCGAGCATGTTGACCGGCAGCCACGACGCTACGAACCTGCCCGTCGTATTGCTGGGGGGCGCCGGCGGCCAAATTCAAGGTGGCCGAGTACTCGACTACCTCGGCAAGCCCAACCGCAAGATGTGCAGCCTCTACCTCTCGATGCTCGACAAGGCGGGTGTGAACTTGAAATCGTTCGGTGACTCGGAAGAGCGGCTGGCGGAGGTGTAGCAAGGCGAAGCCGCAGTGAGTGTGGCACGACGCTCCGCGTCGTGAATTGCGACGCGGAGCGTCGCACCACAAAAAAACAACGCCTTCGGCGCTAATGATGTTGGTCGGCTCGCCTAACGACCAGGAGCATGCGGATGAACCAATAAACAACCCGACGACAGTTCCTACGCCAATCGACGGAAGCAGCCGCGATGACGGCGGCCGTCGCGACTTTGAAAGGCGTGCAGACGTTTGGCGCGGAGAAGCCGGCGACCGTGCGGCTGGGGATCATCGGTTGCGGCGGTATCATGACGAACCACGTCAAAGGTCTCGTGAGCCGGCGCGAAGCGGTGTCGATCGCCTGGTTGTGTGACGTCGATCCGCGACAGATCGACAAAATGGCCGCCCTCGTCACGCGTGACTTCCAATCTTCGCCACCAAAGCGGACGGCACGTTACGAGGACGTGATCGGCGACAAGGATGTCGACGCCTGCATCATCGCAACCCCGCATCACTGGCACGCCCCGATGGCGCTGCGAGCGATGCAGGCGGGGAAGGACGTCTACCTCGAGAAGCCGATCTCGCACGTCTACAGCGAAGGTCCGCTGATCATCGCCGCCGCAAAGAAGTACGGCCGCGTCGTCCAGCAGGGTAGCCAGATGCGCAGCAGTCCAGTGACAGAAAAAGCCGGCCGGCTGCTCAAGGAGGGAGTCATCGGCGACGTGAAAGTGGCCCGCGCCTGGACGGCCGAAACTCGGACGGTTGCCAAACCTCAGCCGGACGGCACGCCGCCGGCGGGAGTCGACTACGATCGTTGGCTCGGTCCGGCACCGAAACGTCCCTTCAACCCGCATCGATTTCATCAAACCTGGAGGATGTTCCAGGACTACGGCAACGGCGAGATCGGCGACGACGGCATCCACGACCTCGATATGGCCGCCTGGGGCCTGGGTATCGAGACGCTGCCGAAGCAGATCACGGCGCGGGCTGAGCGAATGCTGTTGGACGGTCACGCCAGCGAGTACCCGGACAACATGAACGTAACCTACGAGTATCCCGATGGCTGACTCTTGATCTACGAAAACTATCCTTTCACCGCTTACGGGTTGCACGGGTTCGACAACGGCAACGTGCTCTATGGCACGGAAGGCTACATGATCTTCTCGCGCCGCGGCGCCTTCAGCGTGTTCCAGGGGCCGAAGGGCACGCCGGGGCCGACGGAGGGAAAAGAGCTACGCGGCCAGCGAGGCTATGACGAGCACATGTCCGAATTTCTGGATGCGGTCCGCCAACGCACGCCGACCCGCGCGGCACCGGAGATCGCTCATCGTAGTTGTGCGCTCGTGCATTTGGCCGAGATCGCCTACCGCACGCGCGGCCGACTCGATTTCGATCCCAAAACAGAAAGATTCGTTGATTGCCACGAGGCCAACCAACTCCTGACCAAAGAGTATCGCGCGCCGTACGGCCTGCCTGACATCACATAGAAGGCGAAGATCGAGCAAAGCCTGCCGATGAGGATTACGGAACCTGATGCTTCAAAACTTTGAGGAGTTCGAGCTTGTTGACGATCTCACGCCCATTGGTCGTTCGATCGAGTCTTGAGTAGTACCAACTCACTGAGCAGACTTCCGCGTTTGGAAACGTCACGTCCTTGCAGATCTGTTTGTAAAGCCCGTCATCCGGATCGAGCCACACCACTCGCAACTGAGAAGTTTGGTGCCCGTGCCGCATGACCTTCTTGAAGGCCGTGTTCTCCGACAGCGTGCCTTCGACCCATGTGCCGTCCTGAAGGAGAAAGTCGGGATTATAGGTTTGGTCGATTCTGAGTTTCAGCCCGTGCTTCGTGGCAAAGTCTTGATACCACGCAGCTGGCGACACACCAGAGAACACCGGCTCGGACGTGTACCCGATATCGAGCACGTCGAAGCATTGGCGGAGAAGCATGGCGAATATCCGTCCTCGCGTTCCGGTGCGCTGAAGAGAGTGCAGCGTTTGCCAATCCTCAGAAGCAAACGCAGATAATATCGGCTCCCATTTACGTCGATGACGCTGCGAGGGCACCGCACATCCGATTGGATCGCGCTTCTCGATTTGGATCGCCGCTTCAGCTCGTTCCATTTTTGCTCGAAACTAGGGGGGAGAAACCGGGACAGGTCCAGTTTCTTCATGCGAAAACTAGACCTGTGCCCCTTTGCCGTTAGTCCAGGCGAAACCGCCGACGAATTTCCGATGGCAGCGAGTACCCGATGCCGGCGCGGTCCGGGAACGAAATCATTCCATCACTCACGGGGAAACCGGCCTCCTGTAATTCTTTTCGCAACGGCGAGTCGTAGACCTCGGCCGGAGCGAATTCGATGAACTGCGAGATCGGCGAGTAGGCCGCGAGATGCAGCGTCGCGGCGCCAAGAATCTGCGTCGACCAGTTTCCAGGACAGACGATCGCTCCCCGCGCCAGCGCCAACTCGACGATGCGTTTGGCTTCGGTCAGTCCGCCGCAGGTCGTCATATATGGCTGCACGACACTGACTCGCCCACGGTCCATCATGTCCAGGAATTCCCAGCGCGTGACTCCATGCTCACCCGTCGCCAACGGGATGCGGGTCTGCTCGGCCAGCCGAGCGTACGGCTCCGGCGTGTCGACAGGAAACGGTGTCTCAAAGAAGAAGATGTCGAGTTCCTCCAACTCGCGACACACGCGGACGGCTGTCGGCACGTCGTTGAACAGGTAACCGACGTCGACCATCAACGTTGGCTTGGGACCAATCGCTCGCCGGACCGAACGAGCCATTTCGATGACGTCGCGCGGCGT
>CAYSHJ010000855.1:0-6123 GCA_964430385.1 uncultured Planctomycetaceae bacterium | reverse complement strand
CCGACCGCCGATCCCTCGCGAGTCAATCCTTGGTCGTCATCGACCCAGCGGCTCAGTCCGAAGTCGGCCAGTTTCACTTCGCCGGTGCGCGAGATCAGGATGTTCGACGGTTTGAGGTCACGATGCACGATCTTTCGTTCGTGCAGGTAGCTCAACCCCAGCGTCGCTTGCCGCACGACAAACAGGCGTTCGGGGAGAGTCAGCTTGGGCATCATCGTGGAGAAGTCGGCTCCCGCAACGAACTCCATCACCAGATACGGCTGCGTCCCCGTCCCCACATCAAACAACCGCACAATTCCGGCGTGTTCGAGTTGTGCCTGCAACCGGACTTCCGATTCCAAACGCCTCAAACCATTGGGATCAGTTCGTTCCGAATGCAAAACCTTGATGGCGACCGAACGTCCAAGCTTCAGGTCGTGAGCCAAAAAGACGTTCGCCAATCCTCCCACAGCGACTTGCGAAACAAGCTGGTAACGTTGATCCAAAGTCTGACCGAGCATGATGGAGCCTCCCCAGAACGTGTGGTCGTGGCCGATCGCAGTGGATCGAACCGACGGGTTCATAGGGAGACTCGATAGACGGTGACATCACCCGACAGGCCGCGCCAAGATTTTTGATTTTGGGGACCGAACACAACGAATCATTCCCATTACCGGCTGTCGAAATTGAGCGGGCACGTGGAGTAAGGCTTGAGATTTGACGTCTATGTCCCAGCGGCGCTCGTAGTGACCCGATTTATCGGGTCGATTGAAGTGAAAACCAACCTTCGTTCACTCAATCATCCCACCCATCGCCAAACGTCGTCAGTGGGAAGTCGCGACGAAGACTCTCAAGCCAAGACAAGCCGTGCTCAGCAACGAGTTCATGCACGCAGGACCAAGGCCAGTCGAGCGGCTCATCGACGTGACCGTGTTTGACGGGGTTCATGACGATGTAGTGCATACAGGCCCAATAATGTCGCTCGGAGCGAATCTTGCGGTCGGAGAATTTGTACCAGACCTGTCGCTTCGGAGTGGAGTCGCGGCGATTCGCGTAGACGGCCGAGCGTCCGTGAACTTTGCCGATGGCTCTGCCAATGCCGGGGAGCTTAATGTCCGTCAGCTTGATGAGCAGATGATAGTGATTCGGCAGGACGACCCAGCCGCCACACTCGCAGTGGGCTTCGGCGAGAGCCTCGAACAAGCGACGTTGCAGAGCGGTCAATTCGTTCGGCTCCCGGAAGTGGTGTTGGTGCTCGTAGCACGCGCCGGTGATGAAGTACCAGCCGTTACCGTAATCCGGATGCGGTGGCATGTGCCATGGAAAGCCACGGCTCACGCGATGTTCGACGACTTCGATCCGTTGCTCCGGCGTGAGTCGGCGGTAGTTGTACATGCGATGTCTCCGCGTTTGTCCGCGCTCGTAGTGACCGCGCTTGTAGTGACCTCATTCATGCGGTCGGCATTCACACGGTCGATGAAACGCCAAGCATTCCACGCGGAAACGACTTGATGAATCAAGTCACTACGAGCGCGGGCGCTACTTGTTGGCTTCGGGTGGCTTCGGAGTCGCACCCAGCAACGACTCGGCCTCGTGGAGTAGGGCTTGAGCTTCGGGGTCTTCGGCCCACTGCGGGAGTTTCATGATTTCGCGGAGGCGATCCAGCGAGGCCGTGGCTCGGTCCGGGTGGCCGAGCTTGTGCTCGACCATCGCGAGGAAGGCCACGTCGGCCGGTTGGTTGTTGTTTGGGAATTAAAGTGCCTGTCCTTTTCCTTCCCCACACCTTCACCGCTCATGAGCAAACGCTGGGTTCAGGAATTGGAGCGATCGTGCCAAGAAGGCGGGATTGCGTACAACGTGAGGACGGTGACTTGGCGGTCGTTTTCGTGGACTTCAAAGTGGACGACCAGCGGGGTGACGACAGCAACTCGCGTGTGAGCATCACGGGATTCGCCGAACGAGACGGGATCGGCGCGAAGGGTGGATTCGATTTCGTCCGCAGCTTCGCGGATCGCCTTGCGATCGGTGGCCGTCATTCAAAGTTTCGCGAGCTGCGCTTCGGCCGTGGCATTCCAGACGACGGTGAACTTCATCGCTGATCCAAATCCGTGAGGATTTCCGCAAGAGGACGCCCAGCCGGCTCACGCCGAGCACGTTCCAACTCGTCATCCGAAACGTGGGCGCGCGACCAAGCCAGTATCAATTCGCGGTGCAGCCGAGGCGGTACGAAGTAGCCGACCAATTGTCCTTGTTCGTCGCGCAACTCGACTTCGGAGTCTGTCTGTCCGAAGCGCGAGCGCAGATTTGGTTCGAGAATCATTGGAGTCATTTTGGCCTCGCATCACGAAAGTCATCCGTGCCGGTCGAGGCGCGAATATATCACGCCACTTCGCCAGTAACCAACCCCATCTCGTTGTGGTCGAGCGTAGGATGGCCACTCTTGGCCGTCGGCATTTTCTTTCAACGACCTCGTTCCACGATGCGAAGACGGACGGGTAAGAGTGTCCATCCTACCGGCGCTACTTGTTGGCTTCGGGTGGCTTCGGCGGCGTGGCATCAAGCAATGACTCGGCCTCGTGAAGTAGGGTTCGAGAGTCGGTGTCCTTGGCCCACTGCGGGAGTTTCATGATCTCGCGGAGCCGATCCAGCAATGCCGTGGCTCGGTCCTTGTGGCCAAGCTGGTGCTCGACCATCGCGAGGAAGGCCACGGCGGCGGGGTGGGATTGGCCGACCTGTTTGGAATTCAACTTGGTATTCAACTCGTCCGAGCGAGTCAGCGCCTTCAGGCTCTCGCCGTACTGTCCGACGCGGTGCTGAAGTTATTGCAACGGCAGCCGCTCGACGACGTTCGCCCAGTCAACCAATTCGGTGGCTTTAGCGATCAGTTCCAGGTCGCGCACATATTCGCCGATGGTCGCGCCGAGTTGATGGCCGAAGAGCAAACCCGAAAACGGTTGCCAAAGGAACATGCACGTCCAAGTAAAGCAGGACGCTCATCTAGGCCAGCCCTTTGGCGATCAACCGTTGCAAGAATGGAGAGCGAGGGGTGTCACGACGGTCTTGCTCGGCCGTTTCCCATTCCGCACGGATCTCGGCGTCGAGTTTGGTTTGATGATCGAAATAATACGCCATCGCGGAGTGAACTTCGGCATTCCGCAGGTGCGGATACTGGCGACACATCTCGTCCGGCGACCAACCGTGAGCCAAATAGTCCATGACAATCTGGGTCACTCGGATACGGGGCAATCGCCGAAGCCGCGCCGGTTCGCCAGGCAATTCTTCGATATGCGGATACGCGGCGGTCATCGTCGTCATGATGGCTCCTCAATCTCGCCCAACAGCTTACGCCTGCCACCTGCGGTTTTCAAAGTCAACGCTACTTGGTTTGCATGTCGCCTTGCCGCGCTACGGTTTCTTGTCTGCGGGGGGCTTGGGTGGCGCAGACAGCACGGACTCGGCCTCGTGGAGTAGGGCTTGAGATTCGGGGTCTTTGGCCCACTGCGGCTGTTTCATGATTTCGCGGAGGCGATCCAGCAATGCGCGGGCTTGATCCTTATGGCCGAGCTGGTGCTCGACCATCGCGAGGAAGGCCACGTCAACGGGGAGGGATTGGCCGAACTGGTTGGTATTCAAGTCGTCCGAGCGAGTCAGCGCCTTCAGGCACCCTCGTACTGCCCGATCCGTCCGCGAACGGATCATCGGCCAGTTGAGACGGTTGCACGGGACTCGAATCGGAGAATTTCTTCCTTCAAGGTTCAACACGAACAGTTCCGAATTGCTCGAAGTGATGATCGAAGCTGAATGCAGTCGTCACGCCGAGTTTCTCGATGATGACTTTGCTGCTGCAATCGGTGAAGCTCCAGTCTTTATCCGCATAATTACGGAAGACCTGCCACGCCTCGCGGATTGCTTCTTCGTTGAGCAAATACAGGTTTGTCAATTCGTCGCCGAACAATTGCTCTCCCAAAGCCACGGCGCGTAGTGACTCATTTCGAGCGCGTAGCAACGTCAATGTTTCATCCACGATGAAATCGGTCGTCAGGAGCGGTTCAAGGTCTTGGCGCATCCACGCCGAAGCGGCGGCATGGTTGGCATCCCACGGCACGACGCACGCGAACCAGGCACCCGTATCCACAAAGATCATCGCGCACCTTGTTCCCCGTAAAGCACCCGATCGTGATCGCGGCTCGTGAACGGATCACCGCCCGCCGTCGGCAACGCCGCGATTGCCGCCAAAACCTCGGCGGGAGTTCGGCCATCGGCAGAGGTTGATTTCGAAAGGATCACCACTTCGACTTGCGATCCCTCCTCCAACGAAATCGGCACGGTGGGCTTGAAAAAGCCCTGTTCGTAGATGGCGGTAAACTGCGCTGTCATGATTTGCAACCTCCTGGAATTGACGGCCCGATCATAGCGGCGACGCCGTTGGATTTCCGCCCATTTCTGTTTCGACTTGCTACGAGAATGGTCAATGCGGCCAACCCCTGATTTTACTTGCACGCGAACCACAGACGGGCAATCCGCCAAAGGCGGACCATCCTACGGTTTCTCGGCTTCGGGGGACTTCGGCGTGGCATCAAGCAATGACTCGGCCTTGTGAAGTAGGGTTCGAGAGTCGGTGTCTTTGGCCCACTGCGGGAGTTTCATGATCTCGCGGAGGCGATCCAACATCGCGCGGGCTTGATCCTTGTGGCCGAGCTTGTGCTCGACCATCGCGAGAAATGCGACGTCGGCCGGTTGTTGGCCATTCAGTGTTTTGGAGTTGAGTTCGTTCGAGCGAGTCAGCGTCTTCAGGCTCTCTTCATACTGACCGACGCGGTACTGAGCGACGCCAAGCGTCGTCCCGAGAAGGACAAGGTAACCGTTGTTCTCGGCGATCCGGTGAGCTCTCTCAACTCGACGCAGCGCCAAGCGGTATTGCTCCATCGGCTGATCGGGCTTCAACACGATCGGCTCACATGCATTGATGAGTACAACCGCGTTCTCGACGCGACTTTGAGCCAATTCGAGCGCTCGCATTCGCACAGGTTCCGGGATCGTATTGTCCTCGCTGACGGCTTGGAGGACCTCTTCTTTCAGCAGCCCTTTTCCGAAAAGGCCGTCCAACAGCAGGGTGGCCCGCTGCCTGATCTTGTTCTCCCAGTACGGACCAGCCAATTCAATCGCGCGGTGGCGTACCGACTCAGTGAGCGTCTTATCATCGACGATGGCGTCCAGCAATTCTCGTTTTTTAATCCCTTCTGTGCACCGGAGTCGCAGCAAGCCCACTGCCTCGAGTTCAGCTTTCAAGTCGGGCGTCCACGGCCGGGCGTCCCACACCTTCACCTCAGCAGGTTGAATAGGGGGAATACCGCCCGCTGTCGCCAGCCAGTCCCCGTCGGGGCTGAACACCACGCTCGTGACTCCGCCGGTGTGCCCTTTCAACGCGAGCATCTCGTGACCACTCGTGACGTCCCAAACCTTCACTTCACCGAGACGAGACCAATCGAAGTATGAGCTGGCCGACGCCAGCCGCTCTCCGTCCGGGCTAAATGCCACGCTCGTAACTCCGCCGGTGTGCCCTTTCAACGTGAGCGTCTCCAGACCACTCGTCGTGTCCCACAACTTTACCGTCGTATCCGTGCTTCCCGACGCCAACCGTTGCTCGTTAGGACTAAACGCCACGCTCGTGACATCGCTGGTGTGCCCATTCAACGTGAGCGTCTCCTGACCGCTCGCGGCGTCCCACACTTTCACCTCGTCCGGCGTGCTCGGATCACCATAATCGCCGCTTGCCGTAGCCAACCGTTTCCCGTCCCGGCTGAACGCCAATCTGGTGATCTCGCTGAAGTGCCCATTCAACGTGAGCGTCTCGCGTTCGCTCGTGGCGTCCCACACCTTTACCGTCGGAACTACGGTTGCCGACGCCAGCCGTTCCCCATCCGGGCTAAACGCCACGCTCGTAACTCCGCCGGTGTGCCCTTTCAACGTGAGCGTCTGCTGACCGCTCGTGGCGTCCCACACCTTCACCGTCTGATCTTCGCTGGCCGACGCCAGCCGTTTCCCGTCCGCGCTAAACGCCACGCTCATGACGAAGCTGGTGTGCCCTCTCAATTCGAGGAGATACGAATGACACAGCCGGTCCCAGTAATGCCACTCGAAGCC
>CAYSHJ010000854.1:0-8148 GCA_964430385.1 uncultured Planctomycetaceae bacterium | reverse complement strand
TCGGTGAGGCGGTAATCGCGGCCTTGGAAGCGGTAGGTCAGGTGGCGGTGGTCGACGCCGAGCAGATGCAGCAGCGTGGCGTTGAGGTCATGCACATGGACCGGGTCGCGGACGACGTTGAACGAGAAATCGTCCGTCGCGCCGTACGCGACACCGGGCTTCACGCCGCCGCCGGCGAGCCACATCGTGAAGCAGCGACCGTGATGGTCGCGGCCGTAGTTCGTGGCTTCGAGCTTGCCCTGCGAGTAGGTCGTGCGTCCGAACTCGCCGCCCCACATGACCAGCGTGTCGTCCAGCAGGCCGCGCTGTTTGAGGTCGCGAATCAGCGCCGCGCAGGGACGGTCGACGTCGCCACATTGCAGGCGCAGATCGCTCGGCAAGTTGTAGTGCTGGTCCCAGCCGCGATGGTAAAGCTGGATGAAACGTACGCCTCGCTCGGCCAGCCGCCGGGCCAAGAGACAGTTTGCGGCAAACGTGCCGGGCTGACGAGCTGGCGGTCCATAGGCGTCAAACGTCGCCTGCGTCTCGTCGCGCAGGCCGATCAGATCGGGAACCGAAGTCTGCATGCGAAAGGCCATCTCGTACTGCGCGATGCGGGTCTCGATTTCGGGATCGATCTCGCGCGCGACAGCAGTGCGGTTGAGCTGCGCGAGAGCATCCAATTGGTCGCGCCGCATCGACTCGGTCACGCCGGCCGGATTGGCGAGAGACAACACCGGGTCGCCGCTGCTGCGGAGCGCGACACCTTGATGATTGGACGGCAGGAATCCCGAGCCCCACAGCCGCGCATACAACGGGTCGGCCGGCCGAGCCGCGCTGCCGCGCGAAAGCAGCACCACGAACGCGGGCAAATTGCTGTTCTCGCTGCCGAGTCCATAGCTGGTCCAGGCGCCGCAGCTTGGACGTCCCGGCTGCTGGTGGCCGGTCTGCAACAGAGTCACTGCCGGGTCGTGGTTGATGGCTTCAGTGTGCATCGAACGAATGATGCACAGTTCGTCGACGATACTGCCGGTGTGAGGCAGCAGCTCGCTCATCCACGCACCACTCTCGCCGTGTTGCTGGAATCGGAAGAGCGACGCCGTCACGGGCTTGGACGCTTGGCCGCTCGTCATGCCGGTCAGCCGCTGGTCACCGCGCACCGATGCGGGCAGCTCCTGTCCGTGGAGAGCACGCAGTCCGGGTTTATCGTCCAGCAAGTCCAACTGCGATGGGCCTCCGTGCATAAACAGCGAGATCACGCGTTTGGCCTGCGGGACGAAGTGCGACTGTGCCTCGGCCCCACGACTCATCAGCGAGGCCCAGGCCGCGCCGCCGATGTTCACGCCGAGACCGTGAAGAAAGTGCCTGCGATTCATCGTCGTGTGATGACCTCATCCAGATTCAGGATTGTCTGAGCGACCAAAGTCCAAGCGGCCAACTCGCCGGGATCCGGCGACGACGCGCGCGGCGAGGCTCCCACTTGGATCAATTGCTCGGCGGCTGCCGTTTCCGCGACAAAGGCCCGGCGCTGACGAGCCAGCAGATCGGCGAGCACCTGCAACTCGAACGGTTCCGGCCAGCGCGAGACCGCGCGGCGGAACATGGCCCGCAGTCGCAACTCGTCGTCAGCCTGTTGCTTCAGCGTGAGTTGTTCCGGCGAGCGGGGGACGTCAGTCCCCCGAGATCGCAAATCGTCATTAGCCTGTTCTTTCAGCGTGAGTGCCGCCAGAGCTCGAGCGGCTTCGACGTACGTCACGTCGTTCAAGACCACCAGAGCTTGCAGCGGAGTGTTGGTCCGCGAGCGACGCACCACGCACTTCTCGCGCGTGTTGGCATCCAATGTCAACAGTGCCGGCGGCGGTATCTGGCGCTTCCAGTACGTGTAGAGACTGCGCCGCCAAAGCCCGTCATCTCGATCCGGTACGTAGGTGTCTTCGGCGTTGTACGAGACTTCCTCCCAGAGGCCCTCGGGTTGGTACGGCTTTACGCTCGGGCCGCCGATGCGGGGTGCAAACAGTCCGGACACGGCGAGAGCCTGATCACGCAGCAGTTCCGCCGGCAAGCGAAACCGCGGGCCGCGCGACAGCAGCCGATTGTCGGGATCACGTTGCAACAGCTCGGTCGATGCCTGCGACGACTGACGATAAGTGGCACTCGTCACGATCAGCCGAAGAAGAGCTTTGACATCCCAACCGCTGTCGACAAACCGCACCGCCAGTTCATCGAGCAACTCGGGATGCGTGGGGAGTTCGCCTTGAGCTCCGAAGTCGTTCGGCGTTCGCACCAGACCGTCGCCGAAGCACATCTGCCACAAGCGATTCACGGCCACGCGCGCCGTCAACGGGTGCTCTCGCGAGACCAGCCAGCGCGCCAGCGCCAGGCGATTCGGCGACGCGCCGTTCGGCAAGGGGGGAAAGATCGCCGGGATACCCGGCTGCACTTCCGCCGCGGGCTTGTCGTACTGGCCGCGTACCAGCAGATGCGTGTTGCGCGGCTGAGCCAGATCCTGCATGACGAGCGCCGTCGGAATCGCGGCTCGCGCGGCGTTCTCTTCGCGACGTGTCTGCTGCAGACGTTGATGGGAGTCTCGCAACTCGGAAGGTGAGCGATGCGTGATGTAGTAGTCGCGCAACACGGTCTGCTCGGCCGCCGAACGCTCCGCCCGAGCGAGAATGCCTCCCAGTCGCTCGAGGTCGGACCAAGCGGTTGATTCCGCTGCGGAAACCCCGCGCGGCAGGATGCGAAACTCGTCGAGTAGTCCGTAATAGCCCAGGCCGGAATCGCGACGGCCGATCCGCAATGGCTCGTCGCATTGCAGGCTGCCAGTGAGCGTCTCGCGCTGCACACCCAGCGGCGCGGCGCGGCCGTCGATGATCACGCTTAGTCCGGCAGCTCGCCGAGTTCCGTCATAGCTCACCAAGACGTGATGCCAGTCGTTTGACGACATCGCCTCGCGCGTCGTCGCCGCGATCTCATCGACGCCCCAGCGATGAACCAAATGGATTTGTAGCCGCCCCTTCTGCCAGATCATTTCGACACCGCGTCGTAGGTCGGCCGGCTCGATCTTCGACCAGACACAGCCCAGCGAACCCGACGGCTTCAGCCAGACCGCGATTGTCCACGCGCGATCGGCGTTGAAGGCAGACTCCAGTTCGACATGCTGACTCGCATCAAACTTGGCCGCATTACCGCGAATGCCGCGCTCGTGTTGCAGCGACGTGCCGATGACACGCCACGACCCCGTTTCGAAGTCGCACGCCACCACGACGTCTTCGGGAACCGCAGCGAGTTCCTTCGGCGCGACCAACTCCCACGCCGAAAGGCCCGCATTGAGTGACGTCGAGTGTGCCGCGAAGTCTTGCTCGGCAGCCTCGCGTTGCTCCCGAGACCGCCGCAGCGCCGCCTCTTGCGTAGGCGACGGCACTTCGAGGGTTGGCGGCGGATCGTCCTTCGTCACCAGTCCCGTTTCGACGCTCTGATTGAAGTAGGCGAAGATCTGGTAGTACTCGTGCTGCGAGATCGGGTCGTACTTGTGGTCGTGACACTGCGCGCAACCGATCGTCATGCCGAGCCACACGGTCGCGGTCGTTTCGACTCGATCGGCAATGGCTTCGACGCGGTACTCTTCGTCGATGATGCCGGTCTCGTTGTTCGCCATCGAGTTGCGATGAAAGCCAGTGGCGACCCGTTGCTCGCGAGTCGTATTCGGGAGCAAGTCTCCGGCCAGTTGCTCGATGGTGAACTGGTCGAAGGGCATGTTGTCGTTGAAGGCCCGGATGACCCAGTCGCGCCACGGCCAGGCTTGGCGAGCTTTGTCGCCGAAGTAGCCGTTGGTGTCCGCATACCGAGCCGCGTCCAACCAGTCGATCGCCAGCCGCTCACCGAAATGCGGCGAACTCAACAACCGCTCGACCTCGGCTGCGTAGGCCGAGTCTGGATCAGCAGCGACCGCTTGCAGAAAGTGATCCAGATCTTCGGGCGTCGGCGGAAGCCCGGTCAGATCCAGTGCCACGCGCCTCAGCAACCGCGCGGGATCGGCTGCCTCTCGGGGACGCAGCCCGGCCTGCTCCAGCCGACGCTGAATGAACACGTCAATCACATTACTCGGCCAGTCGCGTACGTAGCCGTCACGCTCCGCGTGACGAGCCGAGTTGCCAATTGGGGACCGATGATTGCTCGGCTCATCACGCGGAGCGTGATGGCTACGTAGTCGCCTCACCGCGTCAGAAACCGGTCGCTCGAAAGCCCAGTGCTGAGCATACCGGGCTCCGTGGCCAATCCATCGCCGAAGCGTCTCAATCTGCGCCGGGGACAACGGCTTCCCACTCTCCAGCGGCGGCATGCGCACGTCGGGATCGTCGCTGGTGATTCGCCGCATCAGCTCGCTTTTGTCTGGTCGAGCGGGAATGATCGCGGCTGATCCCGACTCGGCCGGTCGCGTCGCACCATCGAAGTGATCCAGCCGCAATCGTGACTTGCGCGCATTCTCATCGAACCCGTGGCACCGGAAACAATGCTCGGACAGGATCGGCCGCACGTCGCGTTGGAAACTCGGACCGTCCTCCGCCGCAGTGACGGTCTCGATGACCGCCAGCAGAGTCACCGCAGCGAGGACATTTCGCAGCTTGGTGCACATGGCCAATCGCTCCGTTTGATCGCCTCGTTCACGCTCGATCCGACCTCCGGATTCGCAGCACGAGCCGCATCGTAATGCCATGCGTTCGCAAAGCCGACCAACGCCCGTAATGTCATCACGGCTGGCAGACGCGGCGGCCAGATCACCGGGCCGACCTGTTGGACCCCTGGAAATCTCGATTTGGTTCGCATGATAAGCTGAGCGCCCTGAAACGAGATGTCTGCCAAACCAGGATTTTTCGCGGGTGAATCAACGTGCGAGTCAAAGGGCCGAATTGAAAGGGTGTCGATGCACTCGTAAACTGCTCTGGAGTCTTTCGGGATCGCTGTCGATGATCTGTGACGTCGAGTGGTCCCTCGGTTCTTGATCACAAACGTCAAAAGGTCTCGGCGAACATGCGTGCTCTTCTGGTAATGAGGTTTGGCGTGCGGAAACTGTCGTTGAGTGGCCACTCAAACCGGCCGGCGCGATGGTTGCTGGCAATCGTGGTGGGCGTTGCTGGCCTGTTGAGTGGCGGCCGGACGTCACCGGCACAGGACGACAAAAAGGGGGAAAAGCCGATCCAAGACAAGTCGATCCAGTCGCTGGATGGCTGGCCACTGAAGCTGACGTACTATCGGTCGAAGGAAGGGAAGAGTGCGGCCGTCGTCATCCTCTTGCACGGCAAGAACGAGAGCCGAATGGTCTGGACCGCGAAGGATGGCTTTGCCAAACAGTTGCAGGAAAAGGGCTTCGCCGTGGTCGCGCTGGACTTGAGAAAGCATGGGCAGAGCAAGCCGGGTGAAACGGATTCCGACACAACCACCAAGAAAGACGACAAGTCTACGAAGAGGTCGACCGGTTCAGAGCTGAAGCGTGATGATTACGTCGGCATGGTTGCCGACCTGGAGGCAGTGAAGAAGTTCATCTTCGAGGAACATCAAAAAGGAAACCTCAACATGCGCAAGACGGGGATTGTTGCTCCGGGCCTGAGCGCTTCGGTGGCGCTGATCTTCACGGAACGGGACTGGTTGAGGAAGCCCCACGACGACGCTCCCACCTTGGCGCAATGCACTCCTCGTGGGCAAGACGTCCAAGCTCTCGTGTTCTTGTCGCCGGAAACGAACGTTGCCGGTCTGCAAGTTCATCAAGTGGTGCCCACTCTGAGAAACTTCCCCCTGGCGACATTCGTGTTGGTCGGCAAGACCGATCCGCTCGACAAAGGCCAAGCGGAAAAACTTCTGCAACAACTGGGCGGCGATGTGCCCAAGTCCACCGGTGCGAAGAAGACCGAAACCAAAAAAGGGAAAGACAAGGAATCCGAATCCAGCAAGGAGGAAAACAAACGGCACGTGTTCGGTCCGTTGCCTACCAAGCTCCGCGGCACGGACCTCTTGGGCAAGAAGGAACTCGAAACCGAAAAGTACATGCTCCTCTTTTTGGAGGAGCATGTCCAAAACTTGGAAGGACCGCTCTACGACTGGCGCGACCGCAAGTCGCCGCTGAGCGACTGATTAAATGACGCGGCTATTTTTCGGCATACACCGCGATCGGAGCCAACAAACCGCCCGTGCCGAGTTCGTTGACCACCTCGCGCCGTCATCCGGCGAGAGCGACAGCGACTTGATCAGCGGATCTTTCTGCATTTGATCGAGCAGTGCCTTCGTGATCGCCTCAGCGACCAGCGGGTGAGTCCACTTGACCCAGTGCGGATGCGGTTGGCCTTTGATGATCGCTTTGATTTCGGGATGTTGCTCGCGCAGTTCCTTTGGCACGGCGTGCTCGAGTGCGTGTCCGGCCGCCAGTTCCATGCCCCCCATGCGGTTTCGCCGAGCGAACTCGTTATCGCAATACCACATTCCCCGATAGATCGTGTACGGTCCGGTCGAGAGGTCTTGCTCGCGCAGCGCGACCGCCTTCAGAGTCGGCAACACTTCCCCCAGTGAACTCGGCATAAACCAGCGGCAACCGAGCTGATCCAACAGCGTGTAAATCGCATAACTGGTTGCGAGGTCCGACTCACCCATGAGCCCGACGCCGCGGTTGCCGACGACGATTCGCAACCCCTGTTGGTACGGAAACGACCTCACTGGCTGACCGAAGCGGGCCGTCGCCAACTCGCCGATCAAGATCGGAAGTCGCGTGTCACTCTCCTTGGGCGCGCCAATTTCGATCGGCAATTTGGCTCCCGAGATGCGTTCCACAATCGCCACGAAATCCTTGACCGATTCTCGCAACCGGCGGCGATTCTCTTCGGGCTTCAAGGTGCGCCAGTTGGTTGCTGGCTCCGGATTCTTGGCCGCGTCGTCCCAGATTCGCTCCGACACGAAGACAGCGGCCCGCGGTTGGCCATCATCGACCAGAGTCACATCCGCGGCGTCCAGCGAAGTGGTCACGAACAGCACGAGAAAGAACAAAGCGATTCGCATGGAAGATACTCTCGGAGGAAAAGTACGGATGACTGGAAAATGCGGGACAGGAAGATGAAAACATGGGCTCTCCGCCATTCCTGTTGAAATCTGTCTCCGGTGAGCCGCAAGGCGCTAGCCGCGGGTTGTTTTCATGCACCCGCGGCTAGCGCCGTGCGGCTCACGAATGCGTATTCAACACGAATGATGGAGAGCCAAAACATGAAAGGAAGCTGTCTTGTGAGTCGAGTGAATCGTAAAACGTTCGTGAGTGGGAATCGGACTGCTACGTTCAAGTGCCTTCATCTTTCCGTCCCAAATTTTTCTGTCGCAGAACAGAAGCGATAATAAACCTCTGCCGCTTGGCGAAGCTGTTCGATGTCGATCCATTCGTTGACGGTGTGGGCTTGAGCGATATCGCCGGGGCCGAAGACCACCGAAGGCACTCCGGCCGAAGAAATGCGCGAGGCGTGAGTGCCGTACGCCACGCCGACCTTGCGGTGCGGTCCAGCCACCGTCGCGATATGCTTGATGAGTTGGTCAGCCAGCGGGCCGTTGTCGTCGTCCGAAAGTGAAATGCCAACGAGCCACGGCGTCGAGTGCTCGACCTCGAAGTCTAAACGCGAGGCCAGAAAATCCCGGACTTGGTGCAGCGCGTCCCAACCGTCCTCGCCCGGAATCACGCGGCGGTCATTCTCGACCTCGCAACTGTCGGGCACGGTGTTGACGCTGATGCCGCCGGTGATGCGACCAACGCTCAACGTCGCCGGGCCACAGAGCGGGTGCGGTGTGACGCGACTTGGCAAGAGGGATGCAAACTCTTCCAACAAGCACACGACACGACCCATGCGGTAGATCGCGTTGATGCCGTCTTGCGGCACTGAGCTATGACACGCTCGGCCGGAGGTCTGAATCTTCCAGCGCGTCGCTCCGCGATGCGCGACGACGACGTCCAGTTGCGTCGGCTCGGCAATGATCGCGATGTCCGGCTTGCGGTCGATGATCGAACCGGCCCGATCGGCATCGGTCCAGAGCTTCGCAAGGTCATTGACTCCTAAAGACGTCGATTCTTCGTCGCATGTGCAAGACAGAACAACGTTCGCCGCACCGGCCGGTCGTTCGCGCACCAGCCGAGCGAACGCCGCC